>CAZQTE010000365.1:0-6108 GCA_964595615.1 uncultured Saprospiraceae bacterium | reverse complement strand
GAGAAAAATTATACACTGTCCAACTTGACGGACTTATTATTTCGTCGTTACTAAGTTTAGAGAAACTCTTGACGGTTTTCCCTTTTAAAAACTTAAATGACCGTTACCTCAGTAGTATTTAAAACATAGATTTATAATGAAAAAATATAAATATCTCGCGTTGACCGACCATTCTGGTCATAGTAAAGAGAATTCTCTTTATGCCCTGATGCGGACTTTAGAGCAGCATGAGAAGACCGAATCGGTTTTTGTGGCGAGTCGAGGTGATATACGCAATGAGCCTTTTTTTAATGAAATTTCCAATTCGGAATTACATGTGACTGAGGTAGACAAAAACTTCGACTATCACATTGAGGGTCAGCAATTTACAAACTCACAAATCAAAAAACGAATAAAGGATTTTGATGTCATTTTAATGCGTTTGCCACGTCCTGTTTCGGATGAATTTTTAGATTTCCTGGTAAAAGAAGCTGAGGATAAAGTAATTATCAATCATCCACACGGCATTCGCAAAACGAGTACTAAACAGTACCTTTTACATTTTCCAGAGGTCTGTCCAGAGATGAAAATGATGCGTAGTGCCGCAGATGTCAAAGCTTTTGCCGCCAAATTTCCAATTGTCTTAAAACCCTTGAGAGAATATGGTGGAAAAGGAATCGTAAAAATTGAAAAAGGAATTGTCTATCACGGGAACGAGGAACTTTCTCTTGCAGAATACTTGTCCATTATTAAGATCGAATTAGAGTTAGACGGCTTTCTCGCCATGAAGTTTTTAAAGAATGTAACACAAGGCGATAAGCGTATTTTAGTTGTGGATGGCAAAATATTAGCAGCTTCCTTGCGCTTACCAGCAGAAGACTCTTGGCTATGTAATGTTGCACAAGGCGGAAAATCTATTGCTTCAGAAGCAGATGTAGAAGAAGTCAAGATTATCGAAAAAATTGCTCCTTTTTTAAAGCAAGAAGGGGTCCTAATTTTCGGAGCCGATACTCTTGTAGACGATAATGGAAAACGCGTATTATCCGAGGTAAACACCTTGAGTATTGGTGGTTTTCCACAAGCGGAGAAGCAAACAGGAAGACCTGTTTTACAACAGACAATTAACTTGATAACAGAGTACGTTGAGGCACAGCAAGTACAGCCATTCAACGGATAAATTTAATAAAATTGAAAGAAGAAGTAAAAGAAATTCAATCCTTTAACATTGAGGATACGCCAAAAAATAGCAAAAGGCTTTTTTGGTTAGAATTGATACGAGACGGTCTTGGAAATCCAATTTCCATTCCTCTGATGGTAGTCCGTGGTAAGTCAGACTATCCTATTTTGGGTGTGACTGCTGCAGTTCATGGCAATGAATTAAATGGCATTCAAGTTATCCAGCGTATCTATGACAATTTGGATGCAGAGGATTTTGAAGGGACTATTATCGGCATTCCAGTGGTGAATATTCCAGCATTTACACGCAAGAAAAGGCGTTTTAATGACGGAGTTGATCTAAATCATATCATGCCCGGTAAACCAAATGGAAATATCAGTCAGGTTTACGCGTATCAATTTTTTAGCAAAATTGTAGCGCACTTTGACTATCTGTTAGATTTGCACACGGCGAGTCCTGGGCGAATTAACACCTATTATGTACGTGCGGACATGAAAAATCCAACGACTAAAAAAATGGCTTTGCTCCAAAATCCACAGATTATCGTCCACAATCCTCCCTCCGATGGTACGCTCCGTGGAGCCTGTAATGAGAAGGATATTCCCGCAGTGACTATGGAGATTGGTAATCCGAATGTTTATCAACGCAAACTCATCCGTAGTGGTGTTGAAGGCGTTGATAATGTGATGTCTTTTTTAGAAATGACAGATGATGAAATTGAATTACCGAAAAGAGAACCCGTCATTTGCAAAAAGTCTTATTGGATTTATACAGATACAGGTGGACTTTTGACCATTTATGTGGATTTGATGCAAAGATTGAAAGCCAATGAACATATCGCAACTATTCGGGACGTTTTTGGTCGAGAGGTAAAAAAATACTATGCACCTGAAGCAGGTATTGTAATTGGGAAAAGTACGAGTCCTGTTAATCAATCTGGGGGGCGGATTTTACATTTAGGGATAATAAGATAAATTAATTGGAGGCTTGCAGATTTCCTTTGGTCAAGATTATAATCCTTAGAATATTGGTAGGATTTTAAGCTTAAAGCACAGTGCGAAATTTGCAAGCCATTCCCTCCATTACACAATAACTCACCAAACTGCCAATAAAATCACATTTTTTCACACAATTTAACAAAAACCACTATATTTGCGTGCTTTTTCAAGATTGAGCTAAATTTGGCTTTATTTTGGGAATTAGTTTTGACTGTTCAAATTGTCAAATGATAAATGTTTTTAATTCAAAAGTGGAACGGCAAGTCTGCTTTTAAAACAAAGTCTAACGTTTAGTTTCATTTTGATTTTGACATTCAACAGATTACGCATTTTAACAACAAATTGTAGCTCAAGAACCGTTTTTTACTAAAGAAAAAATTTATCTGTAAGTTATTGATTGTCAATCTCTTTCCTTCATTTTTTTCCTTTTTTACATTTTGGTTTGTGCAACAATGACACTGTTTAGTGCGTAAGATTTCTTTTGACTTTTGTGGAAAAAATATCGTCTTTTCTACTCATTTCAATCGAAATACAAACATTTATTTCAGTCTGAAAGGTCGGACTGAATTTTGGAAATTTGGTGTTAGTTTTTGGTTATTGGTTATTAAGTTATTAGTTATTGATTATTTAGATGGTTCGCTATTGTAGAGGTAATTATTTAGGGTGAAGTTCAATATTAAAATTTCATCATTTGTATTACAAAGCAGGCAAATCGAGATAATAACCAATAACACAGTAACATAATAACCAATAACTAATAACCAACAACCAACAAACTCGTATTCTTAATTAAATTTTTTTACAATGCAAGGAAAAGGAATCGTAAGGTTCTTTCTCATCTTGATGATTTTGGTCTGTTTAGTACAGTACCTATTCATCCTGCCTACAAATTCAGTAGAGGCAGCAGCTGAGAAACATGCAACCGAACAGGCTTCAAAAGTCCCAGATGAGGACAAGTCTACTATTGAAAAGACAGCCTACAGCGCTTATTTGGACTCTATGTCCAATGAAACAGTAATGAGCATTCCATTACTAAAAGATTACACGTATCAAGAACTTAAAGCGCAACAGCTTGCGCTCGGGCTTGATTTGAAAGGCGGCATGAGTGTCGTACTTCAAGTTAACCTCCGTGAGTTTCTTGAGAAACTTACCAATGATCCAGAATACGAGCCTTTCAAAAACGCGTTAGACCTTGCCGATACAAACTTAGAATCTGCTAACTCTGATTACATTACTCTTTTTGCTGACGCATGGCAAACTGTGGGTAAAGGTCAGCCTATGCGCGATTTATTTCGCCGTAATGAAGCGTTGAAAGACGATATCAACACTTCTACTGGCGACGGAGAAATCACTCGTTTATTACGTGAAAAAGCAGATGAAACTGTTTCTTTGACATTCACAATGTTGAAACAACGTATTGACAATTTAGGTGTTGTTCAGCCAAATATCTCTTTGGATGAAGCACGTGATTTGATTCTTGTTGAATTACCAGGTGTAGATAACCCAGAGCGCGCACGTGCATCTCTGACTGGTGCAGCGAACTTGGAATTCTGGAATGTATATCGTACTTCTGATAACAACTTCATGCAGTACATTGTAGGTGCAAATGATCGTTTAAAAAGATCAAATCCTACTGCACAGTCTGAGCGTCAAATCATTAGCACGACTCCTGTTTTGGATTCATTAGGAAATGAAACAGGTGCAGTGGATACATTGTATGCTGACCAAGCTGGTTTAGACGGACCATTATTTGCTAAATTACAACCAAACAATGGTACTTTTGCACCATCTGTGATTGGTATGGCTAAGAAAAGCGATATTGATGACGTGATGAAAATGTTGGAGCAAAAGGATATTGCTGCTACTTTTCCGAAAAATATAAAATGGGCATGGTCTCGTAGTCCTAACTCTATTTTAGATGAAGACGGTAAGAAAAAAGACGGTAGCTTATACGAATTATATGCATTAAAAATGGATCGTGGTAAACGTGAAGCACCTTTGACTGGTGAGCACGTTGTTTCTGCAACTGCAGGACCAAATCCAAATGGTCAAATGGAGGTTTCTCTTCGTATGGATCAATCTGGTGCACGTACTTGGGGTCGTATGACAACAGCTGCAGCTCAGGACGGTAATCGTTCTATTGCAATCGTTTTGGATAATAAGGTAGTTTCTGCTCCTCGTGTAAACGGACCGATTACAGGTGGTAGCTCTTCTATTACTGGTGATTTTTCTGTTGAAGAGTCGCAAGACCTTGCTCAATTTTTGGAAGTAGGTCGTTTACCTGCAACGCCACAGATTATTCAAGAGAGCATCGTAGGACCTTCATTGGGTGCTGCTAATATCAAATCTTCTATCTGGTCATTGGTCGGTGGTTTTGCTTTGGTATTATTGTTCATGTTATTCTACTACGGTAGTGCGGGTATCGTTTCTATCGTTTGTTTATTCTTGAACTTATTCTTCATCTTCGGTGCATTGGCATCTATGGGTGCAGTATTGACACTTCCTGGTTTAGCGGGTATCGTATTGACGATTGGTATGGCAGTAGATGCCAACGTAATCATCTACGAGCGTATCCGTGAGGAATTACGTGACGGAAAATCATTACGTGCCGCAGTTAATGACGGTTTCCAAAACTCTTACTCAGCTATCATCGATGCCAACGTTACGACATTCGTAACAGCAGCCATCTTAGCTTACTTTGGTCTTGGACCAATCAAGGGTTTCGCAGTTGTATTAATGGTAGGTGTTGTAGCCTCTGTATTTACAGCAGTATTAGTGGGTCGTTTATTGATTGACTGGTGGTTGGAGAAAGGTAACAACTTGACATTCTGGACAGGTGCTTCTAAAGATGCATTTGCTAACTTAAACCGTGATTGGTTGGGTGGTCGTAAGACTGCTTATATGATTTCTGGTGCGATTATCATTGCAGGTATTGCTTCTATGGCAGTACGTGGTTTTGATTTGGGTGTTGATTTCAAAGGTGGATACAGCTATAATGTTGAATTCGCACAAGATGTTAATGCAGAACAAATCCGTGAAGCAATGACTGCTCCTTTTGGTGGTGTACCTACGGTAAAAGAGGTAAGTAACGGAAATACATTTAACATCGTTACTGACTTTAATATCAAGGACACAGAAGAAGGTGCATCTGATAAGGTAATGGCAGCATTACACGCTGGTATCAAGACTATAGACCCTTCTGTTTCATTAGCGCAGTTTTCTGCTCCTGATGCAGACGGTATTACACACGTAACTAGCTCTAGTAAAGTTGGACCTACTATCGCGGATGATATTCGTGCTTCGGCATTCAAAGCGGGTATCTTTGCTTTGTTATTCATCTTCTTGTACTTATTCTTGCGTTTTAACAGATGGCAGTATAGTGCGGGTGCGGTAGCAGCATTGTTCCACGATACATTGATTGTATTGGGTATTTTCTCTATTTTCCACGGTATTCTACCGTTTGCAATGGAGATTGACCAAGCATTCATCGCGGCAATCTTGACAGTTATCGGTTACTCTATTAACGATACAGTGGTCGTATTTGACCGTATCCGTGAGTACTTGAACTTATACACAGGTGAGTCTAAAGAAGTGGTTATTAACCGCGCGATTAACTCTACATTATCTCGTACAGTAATTACATCTATCACGACATTATTCGTGGTTGCTGTATTGTTTGTATTCGGTGGTGGTAGTATCAAAGGTATGGCATTCGCATTATTAGTGGGTGTTTTAGTTGGTACATACTCTTCTATCTTCGTTGCGACACCAATTATGTCTGATTTGTCAGATGATACATTGGCTGTTAAAGAAACAAAGAAGAAAACTAAGAGTAGCTTCGGTCGTCAGACAACTGTAGATCCATAAAGAGTAGATTTTTAATTTACTGGATAAAAAATCCCCTCTTGCCTTGCGGTGAGAGGGGATTTTTTTTGAGAGTCAATGTTGGCTCTT
>CAZQTE010000364.1:0-6170 GCA_964595615.1 uncultured Saprospiraceae bacterium | reverse complement strand
TGTCCCCAAGCCACGCCAACAAAGCTAAACGGTATCAAAACGAATAGCAATAATGGCTGTCCATAAGACCGAAAAGCAAAGGCAATAATCGCATACATGAGGATGAGAATAGGAAATCCAACTCTTTGTAAAGCCGCTCCAACTTTTGCAAACTCCCGATTTTGACCTTCATAAAGTGGTTCAACAGAAGGATATTTTTCAACAATGCCAGGGATGACGTCTTTTTTCAGATTTGCAATAATTTCAGGAGCGGAATCTTTGATATTTGATAAGTCCGCACTTATTCGAATTTCGCGACGACCATTGAGGTGGTTAATGACAACATCACCACGTTCGATGGAATACTCTGCTATTTCGGACAAGGGAACACGTGCGCGCGTAGGTGTGACAATCCGCATATCATCTAAATTTCGGATACTACTTCGATTGTTGCGGTCGTAGCGTACCCAAACACGAATTTCGTCGCGCCCACGTTGAAAACGCTGTACACTTGCCCCAAAAAATCCTGCACGCACTTGTGACATCACATCATTTAAAGTCAAGCCTAACAAGTAAGCATTTTCTTTCAATTTTAATTTGATTTCTTTAATACCCGCAGGGTCATTGTCCGTAATATCCGCCAAGCGAGAATTGTCACGCATGGCTTCACGCAGTTCCTTTTTTGCAGCTTTTAATTCTTGAATGTCAGAACCTGCTAAGGAGACAGATACAGGCGCACCTCCAAAAGTATTACCCGAACCAAAAACGACACTCTCTGCACCATATATAGGACCAACACCGTCTCTTATTATTTGTGAAACAACTGCCGCTTGAAAATCACGATTTTCTCCACCCAATAAATTTACCGTCAAAGAAGCATTTGAAGTGCCTGGACCGAGGCGACGAACCACATTTTCAATCACTTCTCTATCATTGCTCGTTTGTAAAGAATTTAAAGTATCTGCACTTTCCCACACTACATTTTCAATGTGAGTAATAATGGAGTCAGTAATGAATTCGCTCGTTCCTTGTGGCATTTTGAGTGTTACACTCACTTGATCAGAGGCGATGTTTGGAAAAAAGGAGAAACGAATAATTCCCCCTCGCGATGCCCCAACTGTAAGCATTAATAGTGCAATCGGAATAGCGAAACCAAAGATTTTATAATTTAAGAAAAAACGCAATACTGGCGCGTAAACATTATCTCGTATCCATGCTATTGCTGAATCTGCCCAGCGGTTAATCGCGAATTTTTGACCTTCTTTTTTCAAAGCATTAGAATGTGCCAAGTGAGAAGGTAAAATTAAGAAAGCCTCGACTAAGGAAATAATGAGAATAATACCAACGACAAGCGCAATTTCTCCAAAGAAATCACCTAAACGTCCAGGTAAAAATAGGAAAGTAGAAAAGGCTACTACTGTTGTTAAAATCGCAGCGATAATTGGCGAAATAACTTCCATAGTTCCGTCAATAGCGGCTTGTAATGCAGGTTTTCCGCGTTCGTAATGATTATATATGTTTTCGGCAATAACGATACCGTCGTCTACTAAAATACCAATGACGATTATCATTCCGAAAAGAGAAATGACATTGATAGTCATAAAACTTGGTGCGAAAATAAAGAGCCCCAAAAATGAAAATGGCAAACCAACCGCTACCCAAAAAGCAATACTCGGCTTGAGGAAAAGAGAGAGAAATAGTAAGACTAAAAGAATACCAATTCCTCCATTTTCAAGCAAGAGATTTTGACGGTCGAGTAGGGTAATAGAACTGTCTTTACTAATATTAAGACTCACACCGTCATTGACAGCATTGAAATTTTCAACGTAAGTTTTTACTCTGTCGGCTGCATTTAAAAAGTCTTCGTTATTGGTTGTACTGACTTGTATCTGTACAGCTTTGTCGCCATTAAACGCGACACGGTCGGGTACTTCTGACCATTTGTCACGAACTTCTGCTACATCGCGTAAGCGAATAATTTGACCGCTTGTACTGGCTTTTACGACAATGTAGTCCAAACCGTCTCCGTAATAACTTCGATTATTTGCACGAATTAAATACTCTTCCGTATCTGTTTTGATAGTACCACCTGTGGTCAAGAGGTTAGAGTTTCGTACAGCAGCAGCGACCTCTTGAAAAGTCAAATTGAATGCGCGCAAATCATTTTCACGCACAGCTATTTCGATTTCTTCTTCGGGGAAACCAGAAATTTCTAACTGAGAGATACCGTCTATATTTCGGATATCATCCTCTACTTTTCGCGTAATTTCCTTTAAAGTTTTAAGAGAAGTATTCTCACCACTTACAGTAAAAATTATTGCAGGATTTAGGTTCTCCCTTTTAGCAATAATCGGTGGTTCCATATCAACGGGAAAGGACGGGACACGGTCAACAGCATTATTGACATCCGCCAAAACGGCATCAATATCAACACCTTCGAGAGTTTCGATGGTAATTGTTGCTGTGTTTTCGCGAGACTCGGAGGTGAAACGATCTATCCCAACCAATCCGCGCAGATTATCTTCTATTTTTAAAACAACACCTTCCTCCATTTCGGCAGGCGAAGCACCTGGATAGGCGATACTTATAGTGATAATCTTGTTGGTCGCCAAAGGGAAATAAGAAGACCGCATTTGTCCAATGCCGAGAATACCGAGAATAGCAACGACTATCATCGTTACATTTACCGCAACAGGATACTTTATGAAAAAAGAAATAATATTCTTCATGTGAGTGTTTGAATGTAGAATTTATGGATGACGGTTTGACTTTTTAGGAGAGAGGGGCGAGGCGAGAGGTGAGAGTTCATATAACTTAAGCTCTCACCTCTCACCTGACGCCTTTCACCTTTCTTACTAATCCTCTGCAATTTTTACTTTCATGCCCTCGTAAGAACCCGCTACCGAATTTTTTAGCAGCTGCATGCCCTCTGGCAAACCTCTAACGACTACTGTATTTTCTTTGAAATAAATAGGCTGTACTGTTGCCAACTGTAAACTACTGTCTTGGACAAAGTAGAGTTTATTATTGTCGGTGATAAGTTTTCGAGAAACTTCGTAGGTATTCGGTTCTTCTTTTGCTGTCAAGTCCGCTTCGAGATACATCCCTTCTCTTAGACCTTGCCCATTTACGCGAATGAAAGCTTGCACAGTTTGCGTCGTTGGGTCAACCAAACTATTGAGACGGTTTACTTTTCCTTTCCACGTGCCGCTGCGTTCTACATTGTGTAGGGTGACGGTATTTCCAATTTTCAATAAATCTACATAGCTAGAATTGATAGCGACGGGCAGTTCGTAAATGTTGGGATTGATGAAGGAACCGAGTCTTTGTCCAGGTCGCACCAATGTTCCTTTATTGACCAATGCTTCGGTTAATATACCACTGAAAGGAGCGTAAATCGTGTATTTTGCTAAGCGTTCTTCCAGATTTTTAACATTGTACCAAGTCGTATTAATATTTCGACCTGCGATGAACAGTTTTTCTTTATCAGAAGTCGGTTGAGGTAATGCCTTTAAAGGCTGGTCGTCCGAAAAATTATTGACATAAGACTCCCATTGAGGCAACGCATCAGGATAGTCGAAGCGCAAATCTGGTAACAAAGCAACCATTTGATTGTACAATGCGCTTTTTTGTGCACGTAAAGAGGCGCGTGCTTCTTCGCTATTGACGCGCAATAAAACCGAGCCTTTTTTGTAGTAAGTTCCTGCCTTAAAACTACCTGCACTATAATCAAAAATACCTTGTACTTCCGAAAAAAGGTCAACTTGGTCACGCGCTTCTAATGTCCCCGCTGCAGTAACTGTAATCGGTGTATTTTGATTTTTTACCGTTTGTACAAAAACAGTAGGTGTTGCGCGTTTTGCTTTAGGTGGTATAGGTCTTTCGGTCGCTGCTAAAATGCCAGAGTACCAAAATGCTGCGGCAATAATACCAATACCGACTAAACTGATGATGATTTGTCTCGCTTTCATGTTTTGATAATTGAGATGTTAGTTTAATTGGCTAACATCTTTTGTAAGATAGTCTTTACTGCAACTAAAATTTATAATGACAGATTTTCTTGTATTTTTTCTAGGACAGTAATGGTCGTTTTGATTTCTTCTTCAGTTAATCCTTGCTGCGCCTGTTGTAAGCAAATTTGTACAACAGGTTGAATTCTGATAAATATTTTTCGTCCGTAAGCAGTGAGATACACACGATTAATGCGTTTATCTTCTTTATCTAGAATACGCGCAACAAAATTCTTTTTCTCCATTGTATTTATCAATCGAGCCAAAGAACCTTTGTTTCTCTCCGTAATGAACGCCAAATTCTTCTGCATGACGCCGTCTTGGTCATGTAGGACTTTTAGCAAAATAAATTGCTCTTTTGTTAAATCTACAGCGTGTTTGGCAAAGGCATCTTTCATGAAGATGGACATTAATTTGGCTGTCTTACCAATCCAAGGGGCTACTGATTTTTCAAAATTTAAAGGTCTTTGAAATTCTTTGTGCATGGAGGAAGAACGCACGATATTAAATAAGGTTCGTACTGCAACTATTTTTTTTAGGAAAAGAAGAGAAAGAGAGAAGGTTAGCAGAAATTAAGTGCCTGACATTATTTATCCGATTAAATGGTGACAGGCACTTAAGTACTCAGACATAATTATTTGGATGTTAAAACAGAGAATATTTTTTGTCTGATTTGGCTCTGAAAACCGCCAATACCCTGCGGTCTTTAAGGATTTTCAAAGTGAAATCAGGCGGAAAATTGTCCTGTTCTAATATTGTAAATAATTGTGTCCGAGTACTTAATTGTCTATAGGCAAGCTAATATAGAAAGTAGAACCTTTTCCAATTTCGGAATTTGCCCAAATAGAGCCATTTAATTGCTCTACGATTTTTTTACAAATAGATAATCCTAGACCTGTGCCTGTAAATTCAGTGGAGGTGTGCAGTCTTTTGAATAGTACAAAAATCTTATCTAAATATTCTTGTTCAATACCGATACCATTGTCTTTGATTTCTAAAATGAGTGCACTTTTTTCTATTGTGAAATCGACCTTAATTATCTTTTTTATACTTTTATTATACTTGATACCATTCTCGAAAATATTTTGAAATAATCTAATGAGTAAAGACTCATTTCCATTGTAAGAGGGAAGATTTGCGTGATTAATTTCAATATCTTCTGGATATGCTGTCTTGATTTGTCTTGATAAATCAATAATAATTTTATTAAGGTCTAATTCTTCTTTTTTAATAGCCTTTTGTTCTACTTGAGAATATTCCAAAGTGTTTGTAATCAAACTATGCATTTGCTGTGCACTATTTTTGATAAACTGGAAATATTCATCTACGTCATCATAGCTTTCTTTTTTCAAATCTCTTTGTATTAGACTTGAAAAACTCATAATAGAACGCAGAGGCGTTTTTAAATCATGAGAAGCGATGTGATTAAAGCGTTCTAATTCCTGATTGAGAGTGTTGAGTTTATTGTTGTTTAGAGTTAAGTTTTCTACCAGTCGTTGATTGTGCTGCTCATGTTTGATAATAGCACCATAAAAATAACTAATGATAGCGAATATAGAAAGTGCAGTCATTGCAAACAATATCTCATGGTCGTGTCCATGTAGTCCTCGTGCTATAGGTGCAGGATGAGATATTATATATTGATTGACAAGATGAAAAATTAAGACGTTATAAATCGTGAAAAATATGCGAGGTTTTAATGATTTGCTAAAAATAATACCTGTTAAAATGAAAACAAAAAATGTATAATCTAAACCATCAAAGACTACTGTCACGTATGAAATACCTCCAGCAAGAAGAGGATAAATAAGGTTGAAATAATTGACGGATGCTTGATATTTGCCAAAAAAGTTAAGTACAAGCATGACAAGCATTACTCCGAAAGCTGTACCGTTAACAGATAGAGCAAATGAGTCTACTTCAATGATAGCGCGAGCAACAAAGAAAATATGAACAAAGAAAAGTGGAATTAATAAAAGATTGAACACATTTGCTGCAATAGTCTCTATCTGTGTTTCTTGACTTTTTAGCCCAAAACGACGAATAAATACTAATAATTTTGATAGAGTTCGTTGCATTATTGTTGTAAATAAGTAGAATTAAAAGTTTTAGATAAATTCTATCTCAACATTACTTTTGTCCAATTACTTATTAACACAATTGTCGCTCCAAAAAAAGAAA
>CAZQTE010000363.1:3439-6186 GCA_964595615.1 uncultured Saprospiraceae bacterium | reverse complement strand
CTCTCAAAATGTCCAAATAAATAGGGTCATGTACTTATATAAATTTTAAAAATGAAATTATCTAAAAATAATACGGAAATGCTAACAGTAAAAGAACTTTCACAAATGCTGTTTTTACTATTTTCAGTTAATGCAGCGAAGAAAGTAGTCTTTGTATTTCTCATTTTAATGGGTCTTCCTTTTTTGTCAAATGGGCAAAGTATCTTGACATTAGAAGAAGCAAAAGCAGTAACTCTATCCAATAATTACGGCATTAAGGTGGCACAAAATAATGTGCAAATTGCGGAGAACAATACGGATAAAAGAGCAAATGGTTATTTGCCTACGGTTAATGCGACGGGTGGTTTGAATGGGAGTTTGGGCGGTTCGAGGCAGGTCTTTAATTCAGGTATGGAAGCTACCGTTTCTAATGCTTTTCAATGGGGTGCAAATGCAGGCGTCAATGCGAATTATACGGTATTTGACAAGCGTAGAGATTTGACTTTAGAGCAGTTAAAAGAAAATGTAAGCTTGGTTAATTTGCAATTGCGTCAGACGATTGAAAACAATCTTTTGCAGGTTTATAATGGCTTTTTTCAAGTAGCACAACTGGAGGAAAATATTGCAGCATTAGAACAAGCAATGTCCATTTCACGCGAACGCTTGCAAAGAGCTAATTACGGATTGGAATATGGTCAAGGCTCAGGTTTGAATGTTTTAAATGCAGAAGTTGATATACAAAGAGATAGCGTTAATATTTTAAATGCAGAGCAACAATTAGCGAATGCGCGTCGCAATTTAAATGTACTCATGGGACGCAATACGAACGAATTTTTCGTAACGGATACAGATTTGATTTATGCAGAAAATTTGCAATTAACGGAATTGACAAAAGCAGCAAAAGATGAAAATATTGCTTTACAAATCAATCGCAAAAATCTTGCAGTTAACGAAATGACTTTAGGTATTATCGATGCTGAAAGAAAACCAACCGTCACGGCTGGCGCGTCTTACACCTATAATTATTCCGACAATGCAGCAGAAGCATTCATTACTTCTTCTAACAATCGCGGTTTAGGAGCAAATGTAGGTTTAAACTGGAATCTTTTCGACGGTGGTAGTCGCAAAATCAGAGAAGAAAATACACGCGTCAATCTATCCAATCAAAAGCTACAAATCACACAATTAGAGCAACAAACAGAAGCACAAATTATCAACGCTTGGGAAAGCTATCAGAATGCATTATACATTCTAAAAGTACAAGAAAGCGCAGTAGCAACCAACCAAGAAAACTTCGCACGAACGGAAGAACAATTAAGAATTGGACGAATCAGTTCACTGGAATTTAGACAAGCACAATTAAACTTGTTAAATGCACAAGTAAGCCTAAATCAAGCCAAATACGACGCGAAAATCAGAGAAATCCAAATGCTCCAATTAGCTGGAAAACTCCCGTAACTCAGCTCCCGTAACTCAGCCCATACGGGTAAACTTTTCCAAGCTGAGTAGCCCGTAAAACAGGTTTCCAACCTGTTGTCAAAACTAAAAACTAAAAAATATTCCATACCTTAGCTTAACAACAAAGCTACACACATGAAAAAACCCCTCAAACTAAAAACGTACCGTAGAAATCTCCCACATATCATACCCGAAGACGCCGTCCTTTGCATGACGGTACGTCTTCACGGGAGCCTACCTAAAGCAACTATTACCAAATTAAAAGAAGAACGCGCTATCAAAGTAGCAGAAATTGCTTCTCTCAATTTAACTGAAAAAGAAAGCAAAATCAGATTGAGAAAAACCCATGCCCTCTATTTTTCAAAATTTGATGACTTATTAGAAAACTCTTCCTTTGGCCCTACTTGGTTAGAAAATCCTGCCATTGCTGAAATAGTCATTTCTGCTCTCCTCTATTTTGACAACAAACGCTATAAAGTCATTTGCTATACGATTATGTCTAATCACATTCACTTCGTATTCTATAAATTAGACAGAGCACTTGATAAGATTATGCACAGTTTTAAGTTGTTTTCGGCAAGAGAAGCAAATCTTATTATCAAAAGAACTGGCGAATCTTTCTGGGCTGATGAAAGTTATGACCATTATGTGCGGTCTCGAAGAGAGTTTAAAGAACAGGTTCGCTATGTTTTGAATAATCCTGTGAAAGCTGGACTGGTTGAGAAATGGTCAGATTGGCAATTTTCTTATTTGAGGAAGGGGTTTGAGTGGATTTGGGAGGGGTGATGTGTTTGGAATTGACAGGTTGGAAACCTGTTGAACGGGCTACTCAGCTTGGAAAAGTTTACCCGTATGGGCTGAGTTACGGTTATGCTTTTCCTAAAGCTAAACCTGTGAACGCTAAGGCAATTCCTATAAGTACACTCAAACTAATGTATAGAATAAAATGCGTATGCTGTCCATTATTCAACAAGGTAAAACTCTCATGCGAAAAGGTAGAAAAAGTAGTAAATCCGCCACAAAAACCTGTTGCTAAAAATAGCCTTGCTTCTGGCGTCATCCAATCGTGCCTTTCTGCCAATCCATAAATCAATCCAATCAAAAAACAGCCTAAGATATTCACGAGAAAAGTACCAATTGGAAAGCCTTCAGAAGGGATTAGGCGATTGCCATATAGTGAACCTAAGTATCGCCCAATACTACCTAAAAAACCACCTGCACCGACTAAAAGAAGTGTTTTTAACATTAAGAATAAATTGTAGCAACGAGTTTACGTCCGCTGGCGTGATTACGAAATTCGCAGAGATAAA
>CAZQTE010000363.1:0-3339 GCA_964595615.1 uncultured Saprospiraceae bacterium | reverse complement strand
TTAATTTATTGAAGTCAAATCTTATTTTCTCCCAACTCAAAACCCACAACTCACAACCCTATTACGCCAACTCATCCTCAATCTTAACGATTACCTGTTCCGCACTTTGATAAGTCTCAGACATCGCAGCCGAATTATCCATACCAGCAAAAAGAGCCATTTCACAAGTTTTCAAAATCTTGATAAATGCTTCGATATTAGTTTCACTAACTTTCAAATCTTGCAATTTTTGCTGAACATTTGATTTCGACATTTCCGCTGGTGGTATTTGCAATTTATCACTTACATAACCCAAAAAGGCACGTTGTACTTCATCATAAAAAGCGCGACTGTTGCCTTCTTCCATGAATTTATTTCCTGCGGATAATTTTTCTCTGGCCACTCTAACCGCCTCGCGCATTTTCATTTCTCCTACACTCACATTATTTTTTTCCGCCTCTTTTTTCTTAAAAAATAATGCTCCAAAAAATCCTAAAATGGGCAAAGCGGTCAATATCCAAAAGAAAATAGAGCCAAAAAATGGGCTGCCTTTTTGAGAAAAAGAAGCCGTTGTTTTATTTGGACGCAAACTATTGTCAGCAATTCCTTCAGCAGGCGAAATATTGATGTTTTTCTTACCTGTATTCGTTCCTTGTTTTACGGTGATACTTGGCGTTTTGGCAAAGGCAGTTTGATAATTTGTGCTATCAGGATGAAAATAAGTAAAGTCTGCCTGTAGTTGAAAACGTCCTGGCTTCTTTGGCAAAACTAAGTATTCTACAATTTTTCGACCATACAACTCTCCTCTGTTTTCATAATTTTCCTCTTGCAAAACCTTAGGCTCATAGACCTCAAAATTATCTCCAAAATCAAGTGCTGGTGGCTGTACGCGTTTGATATCTCCGTTACCACGAATCGTCATGCGCAGAGCAATTGCGTCATCGGTTGTAAGAGTATTTCGAGCAATATTTACATCTACTTCAAAATCATCCCCTACTGCCCCAGTGAAAGTAGGCGGTGCCGCAGAAGCAGGTAAAGCATCAACATTAATTGTTACAGATTCAGTCGTGAGGTAAACAGGTTTAGTATCTGAAAAAGTAAAAAAACCAGAGCGTCTTTTACCTGTGACTATCTGCGCGGTGACTTGCGACGGTTCAATTTCATAAGTACCAGATTGCTGAGGAAATAAAGCGATACGTCGAATGAGTTGCGTGACATATTCTTTTCCATTTATCTTTTGGCGCGTTTGATTTTTATTAAATCGACGTAAAGTCTCAAAGAAAAAGCCTTCGTACTCAGACTCACTAACGACATTGATGTTTTGAATATCAACGGCGGTATACAAACGATAATCCAACAAAACTTGCTGCCCTGTATAGGCTTTTTCGGTATCCACTTCTAAGCGTACAAAAACATCTGGCAATTCTCCTTTTCCCGTCAAATCTAATTTTCGTTCCTCTTTTACTGTCAAACGCAAAGTATTCGAACGTAAAGTTTGACTCCCTGCTTTGATACTTGCTGCGCCAATATTTAAGGTGCCGACTTTCGTAGCGATGAGCGTATAACTTAGACTCAATTCAGAAGACTGCCTTCCATTCACTATTGTTGTGCTTGATGATTGTGAAGGTCCAGAGACAACTTTTGCTGTCCCAAAGTTTGGTGGCGTAAAATTGCGTCCGTTGACATTTTTTAAAGTAAAACTGACTTCAAAAGGCTGGTTGACCGTCACTTCTTTGTCTGAGGCAAAGGCGGTGAATTGCTGTGCGAAAACTGTTAGATTTTGCAGAGCAAAAAAGAGAAGAAAGCTTATTTTTAGTGCGTTTGAGCGCATTTTTTTGTTGATTGAATTTGATAAAAGTCCAAAATCTAATGTCTAAAATCTACTATAACTTATAAGTCTTCCGCTTCTTCTTAGGCTTCACCTCCTCCCCTCTTGGCGCAGACTCAGACGGCATTCTCCTAAAAAAATCACTACTATCAAACATATCTTCAAAAGCACCAAAAGGATTCGCTCGTTCTTGTGCACGCGGTTTTTGAATAATACCGTCAGGATTTGGAACGACCATGACTTCTAATGGTGCAGTTTCTAAATAGTTATCACCTGTCTTGATACTTGCAGGTTCGATGAAATAATTACCAACATCTTTGGGACGCAAAATATAAGTATAACTCACCGTCTGTGTTACTGCCCCATTCACCATACTAAAACTCGAACTCATATTTGGTCCACTCAACACATTAAAATCACCAAAAGTAGGTGCTTCAAATTCTGTTCCCTGCACATTTTCTAAGGTAAAGGAAACTTGAAATTGATTGTCCATCAAAATACTATCCGCACTCACGGTCACGGTAAATTTTGCCTCTTGTGCATTCATTCCAACAAAAGAAATGAAGCATAATAATAGAATTGCTACTATTTTTTTCATGTCTTAATTTTTTTTATTTTCTAAAAAACTCTGCGTCTCTGCGCACTCTGCGTTAAATCTTTACTGAGACGCTTTCCTACCAACTAACAACTTCCAACCACCAACTAATTTTACCAATCCTTATCCGACTTATTCGGCTTTACATTCTTCAACTGCATTTTCTTCTGCACATTTTGCTCCTCTTGTTCCATTATTTGTAGTAACTTCATTGCTTCCTCACGACTCATTTCTTGCGCCTCTCCTGCTTGTTGTTGCTGCTGCTCTTGGTTTTGCTGTTGTTGTTCTTGATTTTGCTGATTTTGTTGTTGTTCTTCGCTGTCTTGTTCTTGATTTTCTTGCTGCTCCTGTTGGTCTTGTTGCTCTTGATTTTCGTCGTTTTCTTGGTCTTCCTCGTTCTCGTCTTGGTTCTCTTGGTCTTGCTGCTCTTGTTTTTGTTCTTGCTCTTTTTGCTGGCGTTGTTGTCTTTGCGCGCGGGCAAGATTGTATTTTGTATCGAAGTCAGATGGATTCAAACGGAGTGCATCCTTATAAGCTTCGATTGCTTCCTCTAATTCTCCATTTTGAAAATGTGCATTTCCTAAATTATGAAAACTACCAGATTTTGCTGCTTTATTAGGCGCGATACGACTGGCATCTGCATATTTAGGAATCGCCTCTTCATAACGACCTTGTTCATATAAAGCATTTCCCAAATTGTAAACTGCCTTTCCAGAACCTTCTAACTCAACTGCTTTTCGGTAAAACTCTTCTGCTTCGGCAAATTGTTTTTTCTCGAATGCGGCATTACCTTCACGTATCAGATTGTGCGCGGATTGAGCAATTATATTTGTGGAGAACAGTATGGAGAAGATTAATATGCTACTTATTTTTTTCATAGAGTTGGTTATTGGTTATTGGTTATTGGTTATTGGTTATTGGTTATTGGTTATTGGTT
>CAZQTE010000362.1:1849-6204 GCA_964595615.1 uncultured Saprospiraceae bacterium | reverse complement strand
AGAAACAAAGTCAACAGCAGACGCTGGAATTTTCGGAGGTGGTATTACTAACTACTTCGATTTTTCATTGACAAAGAATGTTGTTTCGATGTTGATTGTATGTTTGATTTTATTCTTACTATTCCGTTCAGCAGCAAAAGCATATACAGCACGCGAAGGTAAAGCGCCAACTGGCTTACAAAACTTATTGGAAGTCATGGTATCTTTCATTCGTGACGAAGTTGCCGTTCCTTTCTTGGGACACAAAGCAAGTAAATTTTTACCTTTCCTATTATCATTGTTCTTCTTCATCTTAGGATTGAACTTATGGGGACAAGTGCCATTTTTCGGTGGTTCTAATGTAACAGGAAATATCGGTGTAACAGCTGTTTTAGCAATCTTTACTTTCTTTGCAGTTAACTTCAACGGAAATAAACACTACTGGGAACACTTATTCGCAGCGCCAGGAACACCTTGGTTCGTGAAAATTATCCTTATCCCTGTTGAGATTATGGGTATGTTTATTAAGCCAATTACTTTGATGTTACGTTTGTTTGCAAATATTACAGCGGGACACATGGTAATCTTAATCTTCGTAAGTTTCGTATTCATCTTTGGTAAAAGTGGAGAGAGTGTACCAGGTGCAGCAGGTGGAGCAGTAGCAGCAACTTTATTGTCATTATTTATGATGTCAATTGAGTTAATCGTAGCATTCGTACAAGCGTTTGTATTTACGATTTTGACGGCGTCTTACTTAGGTCAAGCGACAGAAGAGGCACATCATTAAGAAGTACGTGTCCGTATGGACGATTTACGAGGTACGAATTACGACTGTTTATACGAGTGCGTTTTTTGTCTTTGTAGATTTCAAAATAAAAAAGTTGCTTTTGAAAGTGTAGGAAAAAAGTCTAAACAGACCGACAACCGACAACTGACAACGGTCAACTATTTATTCATTTTATAAATACTATTTACAATGGTAGGTTCTATTGCAGCAATTGGAATGGGTTTAGCAGTTATCGGTGCCGCTATCGGTATTGGTTGGATTGGCGCTAAAGCTATGGAAAGCATCGCTCGTCAACCAGAAGCAGTTGGTGACATTCGTTCAAACATGATTTTAATGGCAGCATTCATCGAGGGTGCAGCATTGATCGCTTTGATCCTTTCTTTCTTGGTAGCAGGTGTATAATCACTCGCTCCGCGATTGCGAAAAAGATGAAAACGCGGTGCAACGGTTGGTTGCACCGCTTTTCTAAAAGAGTTGTTAGTTGGAAGTTGTTAGTTAGTAGATTTGACTTTTGAATTTTCTATTAATTTTGCATCATTTTCAAATTATCATCTCTGTTTATAAATGAATGAAAAGGCTTTTGAAAAGCCATAATAAAAAATAACTGAAAGTTGAGTACAAGTTAGAATAGCCTAACAACCACCAACTTCCAACTAACAACTAAGATATGTTTATCGCAGATTTTAATGTAATTAAGCCTGATTTCGGATTGTTATTCTGGACATCTGTTATCTTTTTGATTTTCTTCTTATTGATGAGAAAATTTGCTTTTGGACCAATCGGTGACGCATTGGAAAAACGTGAAGGCGACATTCGTAACGCTTTGGACGAAGCCAAAAAAGCACGTAATGAAATGGAACAAATGAACTCTGAAAATGAGCGTTTGTTAGCAGAAGCACGTGAAGAACGTACGCAAATGTTGAAAGAAGCAAAAGAAACGCGTGATCGTTTGGTTAATGAAGCGAAAGAAGATGCGAAGAAAGAAGCCAATAAAATCATGGAAGGCGCTAAGCAAGAAATCGAAGCTCAGAAGCAATCTGCTATGTTGGAATTGAAAAACCAAGTAGGTTCAATGGCTATCGAAATTGCAGAAAAAGTAGTTCGTCAAACATTGAAAGGTGATGCAGCTTCTGAAACTTTAGTAAATGGCTTGGTAGACGATATTAAGTTAAACTAAAAGCAAGCAGAGAGACCCGATATGGGTAAAGAGGAGAGTGTGAAGAGGGTTGTATTTTATTAAAAAATACGGAAAACGTAAGAAGGTACACGTCTAAAAAGCCGTCAACCGTCAACCGTCAACCGTCAACCGTTAAAAAAAATGTCTGCAGAAAGATTATCATACCGTTATGCAAAGTCATTGATTGACTTAGCTAAGGAGCAAGGAGCTTTAGAGACTATCAAAGGCGATATTGACTCATTGGTTGCTGCGACAGCAGATAGCCGTGAATTGGTTTTGTTGTTGAAAAGCCCGATTGTCAGTAAAATGAAAAAAGCGAGTGCTTTAGAAGCTATCTTCGGAGATACATTTGATGACATGACGATGAGTTTCATGGACATCTTGTTGTCTAAAGGACGTGAGATGTATATTCCTGAGATTGCGACTGAATTTTTAGCTCAATATAAAGCAATGAACAAAGTTTCTACTGTTAAGGTAACAACAGCTCAA
Source organism: uncultured Saprospiraceae bacterium (assembly GCA_964595615.1). Taxonomy (GTDB): domain Bacteria; phylum Bacteroidota; class Bacteroidia; order Chitinophagales; family Saprospiraceae; genus JAHDCG01. The sequence continues at coordinate 3,772 of CAZQTE010000362.1, read as the reverse complement.
CCAATGAACGATGCTGCTTTAGCTTCTATTCGTGCAAAATTGGTAGCAAGTTCTGACTTGGCTGATAATGTAGAAATCGAAACAGCCGTAGATCCAAGTCTTATTGGTGGTTTCAAAATAGAGTTCAATGACCGTTTGTACGACGCAAGTGTCGCACACCGCTTGAACGAAATGAAAAAAGCATTTGCTTAATAGGGCAGATTTATTCATCAGGTGACTCCAAGTCACCTGATGAATATGCATATTCAAAAAAGAAAAAATAACGATTAAGGAGTACAAATCACGCAAGTCGTAATTCGTAATTCGTAAATCGTACTTCATATTTAATCATAAAAAATTAAACGACATGGTTGCTGTCAAACCTGATGAAATATCAGCGATACTGAAACAACAGTTGTCCGGTTTTAACACTGCTGCCGAACTTGAAGAAGTGGGTACAGTATTGCAAGTCGGTGACGGTATTGCGCGTGTATACGGATTAACTAAAGCCCAAGCGGGTGAGTTAGTAGAATTCGAAACGGGCGTTCAAGCTATCGTATTGAACTTAGAGGAAGACAACGTAGGGGTTGTACTTATGGGTAGCCCAGATGGGTTGCGTGAAGGCTCTAAAGTTCGCCGTACTAACCGTATTGCATCTATCAACGTAGGTGAAGGTATGGTTGGACGTGTTGTTGATGCACTTGGTAAGCCGATTGACGGTAAAGGTGCTATCACTGGAACTACTTACGAAATGCCATTGGAGCGTAAAGCACCAGGTGTTATCTATCGTGAGCCAGTTGCAGAACCATTACAGACTGGTATCAAAGCGATTGACGCGATGATTCCAATTGGACGTGGACAACGTGAGTTGATTATTGGTGACCGTCAAACTGGTAAAACAGCAATCGCGGTTGATACTATCATCAACCAACGTGAATTTTACGAAAAAGGTGAACCAGTATTCTGTGTTTATGTAGCTTCTGGTCAAAAAGCATCTACTGTAGCACAAGTTGTGCGTACATTAGAGGAAAATGGCGCAATGGACTATACAGTTGTCGTAATGGCAACAGCAGCAGATCCTGCACCGCTACAATTTTACGCACCATTTACTGGAGCATCTATCGGAGAGTTTTTCCGTGATACAGGTCGTCCAGCATTGATTGTGTATGATGATTTATCAAAGCAAGCCGTAGCATACCGTGAGGTATCTTTGTTATTGCGTCGCCCTCCGGGACGTGAGGCATACCCTGGTGATGTTTTCTACTTACACTCTCGTTTATTAGAGCGTGCAGCGAAAGTCATCAATGACGACGGATTAGCTAACCAAATGAACGATTTACCAGACTCATTGAAAAATGCTGGTATCGTGAAAGGTGGTGGTTCATTAACGGCATTGCCGATTATTGAAACACAAGCAGCCGATGTATCTGCTTATATTCCGACTAACGTAATTTCGATTACAGACGGTCAGATATTCTTGGAAACGAACTTATTTAACTCGGGTGTACGTCCAGCGATTAACGTTGGTATCTCTGTATCTCGTGTAGGTGGTTCGGCGCAGATTAAGTCTATGAAAAAAGTATCTGGTACTTTGAAATTAGACCAAGCGCAATTCCGTGAGTTGGAAGCATTTGCTAAGTTCGGTTCGGATTTGGATGCTGCTACACAAAGTATCTTGGCAAAAGGTGAGCGTAACGTGGAAATCTTAAAGCAACCACAATACTCTCCAATGTCAGTAGAGAAGCAAGTTGCTTCTATCTACTTGGGTACAAATAATCTAATGAGAGACGTTCCAGTTAACAAAATCAAGGAATTCGAAGAGTTCTTCTTGACTACATTGGAGCAGCGTCACCCAGAAGTTTTAGCTACTTTCAAAGGTGGTAAATTGACTTCTGAGGCAACAGACACATTGCGCTCATTAGCGGCAGAATTGACTGCACAGTA
>CAZQTE010000362.1:0-1749 GCA_964595615.1 uncultured Saprospiraceae bacterium | reverse complement strand
AAATGGCAAACTTAAAAGAAGTACGCGACCGGATTAAATCCGTTCAAAATACCAAGCAGATTACGAAAGCGATGAAGATGGTTTCGGCCGCTAAATTGCGTCGTGCTCAACAAGCTATTCAGCAGATGCGTCCCTACGCGAACAAGTTGAATGAGATGTTGGTAAACATTCTGTCTAATTTGGATGGCAATGCAAACACCTCATTTGGTGTAGAGCGTCCAGTTGTACGTGCTTGTCAGGTTGTTGTGACTTCCAATCGTGGATTGGCAGGAGCTTTTAATTCAAATGTAATTAAAGCCGCTGTTGCTAATATCAACGGGAAGTTTAGCGATGTACACGAGTCAGGTAAATTGACAATCTTGTGTATCGGTAAAAAAGGTTACGAATATTTCGCGAAACGCTATCCGAAAGCAACCATCATTAGCGATTATGTGGAATTATTCAACGATTTGACTTTTGACAACGTGGCTACAGTAAGCCAAATGTTGATGAGTGAATTCTCTGACGGAGATATGGATGCAGTTGATGTAGCTTATTGCCGTTTTAAAAATGCAGCTGTTCAGTTTGCTGAAAATGAGCAATGGTTACCTGTTTCTAAATTAGAGGAGGATGCAACGACAACAGAAGAGAAAACTAAAGGAAAGGCAGATTATATTTTTGAGCCAAGTCAAGAAGCATTGTTGGAGTATTTAGTACCAAGTATTTTGAAAACTACTTTTCAAAAGTACTTGTTAGATACACATGCTTCGGAGCACGGTGCGCGTATGACTGCAATGGATAAAGCGACTGAAAATGCAGACGAATTATTGAAAGGCTTGAAAATTAGCTACAATAAAGCGCGTCAAGAAGCGATTACTAACGAAATCTTGGAGATTGTTGGTGGTGCAGCTGCATTGGAGGAAGGGTAATTTTCAAGTTGTTAGTTGGTAGTTGTTGGTCTTATATGACTTAGACTATGCGACAGACAAATTAAAACGAAAAAAGGCATTCTGTGAAAACAGGATGCCTTTTGTTTGGTACTTATTATTTCGTCATTACTTAAATCTTAGAAGATTAAATCATCTAAAGGGAATTTAAAGTTTGTCATTACATTTTCTCCATTTAATATTCGTCCCTCAAATCCTTCTAAAATTTCTACATCTTGTCCTTGTCGATAAATATACGCCATTTGTTTTTTAGTGTCTAATAACCAAGCCAAGCGAACACCATTTTTCATCCAAACATCAGTCATTTTGTTTTTTAATTTCGTCAGGGAGTCTGAATGCGAACGGACTTCGGCAACAAAATCAGGAACTAAAGTATGAAAAGTTTCCTCTAATTGTTTCTTCGTTACCTCTTTTATTCCTTCTTGACTTATCCAGTCACTATCAGGACAACGAATAGAACCGTCTGGTAATTTTACGCCCGTTGCGGGGCTTATTGTTATGCCAGAGCTTCCGCTTTTAAGCCACCATTTACCAAGGTAAGCAAGTATTATGACTTTAAAATGTCCTGAAAGAATTTTCTCAGGAGGCATAACTATAATTTTTCCTTCTGGAGTTCTCTCGATTTGTAATTCAGGATTTTTCTTTGAAATTTTTTCAAATTCGGCAACAGTAAAAGATCTTTCTAAGATTATTTCATTTTGAAATGGTAAGACTAACGAAATGCCACTTTCAATAATTTTCAATTCAAAGTAGTCAGACTTCATGGCATATGTGTTTAAATCCTTAGATAATCTACTCTTATCAATGTGAGTCGATTTTCAAG
>CAZQTE010000361.1:0-6215 GCA_964595615.1 uncultured Saprospiraceae bacterium | reverse complement strand
TTAGAAAACATACTCCTACGTCCATACTTACTACAAATCGGACAATCCTCAGGTATATGACCACGTGCAGGACAATATTCTCTACCAAAAAAGATAATCTGAAGATGCAATTTATTCCACGACTCACGCGGGAATAACTTTTTCAAATCGCGTTCAGTTTGGTCTACATTTTTTGCTTTTGACAACATCCAACGATGTGCCAAACGATGTATATGCGTATCAACAGGAAATGCTGGAACGCCAAAAGCCTGAGACATAACAACTGAAGCCGTCTTGTGCCCTACTCCAGGCAATTCCTCCAAACCTTCAAAGCTTTGTGGAACTACTCCATCATATTTATCGATAAGTATCTGAGATAAGTCTGAAATGGCTTTAGATTTACGCGGAGAGAGTCCACATGGCCTAATAATAGCTTTGATATCATCAACATCTTGTTGTGCCATATCAAAAGGATTATCTGCCAATTCAAATAATGCAGGCGTTACTTGATTAACACGGATGTCTGTACATTGTGCAGACAAAAGAACAGCAACCAACAAAGTATAGGGGTCACTATGATCAAGCGGTATTGGAGTTGTAGGATATAACTCGTCTAATATCTTGTGGATGTGTTTAGCTTTCTCTGCTCTTTTCATATTACCTTTTTGTTTTGCTCAAAGGTAAATAAATACTCCAAAATTCGAACAAATGCACTCAAACATAATTAAGTAAGTGACACTATTTATTAGGATAATTTGAAGACATCTTTATTCCGCTATTTTCCTCTTAAAAATAGTTCCGTAGTGCAGACTATGCAACGATTTTTAAAAGAAAACTATCGAAAAAATCTTGCCTTCAAATTTTATCCAAATAAATAACGTCACTTACTTAGGCAAACTTCTCAAAAAGTAATTTTTCAACTCTTTCTGCTTTGAAACTTGCTAAAGGTAAACGAATAAAAAAGTCTGTCCCTTCTCCCATTACAGAAGACACCCAAATTTTACCATTATAACGTTCAACAATCTTACGACAAGTCGCTAATCCAATACCAGAACCTTCAAATTTATCTCTTGTATGTAAGCGTGTAAAAGGTTCAAAAACAGCTTCTTGATATTCTTGTGAAATGCCAATACCATTATCGCTGATGCAGATTAAACATTCGTTTTCTAGAGTTTCACAAGTAATTTTAATTACTGGTGAAACACCCTTTCTTTGAAACTTTATACCATTTGAAATGATATTTTGAAACAATTGTAAAAAGTGTGTAAACTCACCCAAAACAGCAGGAAGCTTCACACTTTCAATTCTAGCTTGTTTTTCTAAGATTGCAATTCGTAAATTATTTTCAGCGACAACCAAGACATTTTCTAAATCAACTGGTTTTAATGTTCCATTTGTATCTTTTCCTACTCGTGCATACGAAATTAAATCCTCTAACATACCGGTCATGCGCTTAGATGCATCAGATATATAGAAAAGATATTCCGCTTCTGTTTTACTTTCTGTACCTTTCATGCTTCGTTGCAATAATCCACAAAAGCTATTTATTGTGCGCAAAGGTTCCTTTAAATCGTGAGAAGCCATAGCCGCGAATTGTCCTAATTCTGAATTAACTTCTCTTAATTTTTCTTCGACTTTTTGTCTCTCTGAAATTTCTTCTTGCATTTTCTGGTTCGTCGACTCCACCTGAAAATTAGCTTCAGTTAGTGCCCGATTTTTCGTTTCTATCTGTTGAGATTTTTCTTGTAAAATTTGATTTTGTTGCAACATTACTCCTCTTCGATATTCAACTTCATCATTATAATGCTTAAATAAAAAAGCACAAATAGTGACAACCGTGAGTGAAGAAATAAGTAAGGTCCAAAATGGAAAAGGGTGACTCATTAAAGGTGGAAAAAACTTATAAGAAAGGAGTAAAAAAACCAGCCCAATAATAGAAGCAATAATCGATAAAAAAGTTTCTCGTCCCCCCTTGAGAAAAATACGAACGGCTACTGGAATAAGCATAACACCAAAATGAATATTTGCTTCTTTACCCATTATTAAACCTAAGGTAATTAACATTGCATAAAAGGTAAATATGAATACTTCGTTGAGATATTTTCTATAATCAAACAATACTAAACTTAAAGGAATAAATAGTAGTGCACCGACAGAGATTGCCGTTAAAGAATTTTGCCAATCACCCGTGCCTGCGAAAAATAAACCAATGAGCGTAAAAACTGATACCATTAAGGTAAAAGTTATTTTGTTCATTGTTCGTAATTCTGCAACAACACGTGGATTTAAATTATTCTTAATCCCGAATTCAGTGATTAAATTCCAAATAATCATAAAGATTTTTATTATACAAAATTGTGTGTATATATTAGCATTTGGAGGGAAAGTACTTATAGTATGAAGATACTAAGGAATGCGAAAATAATAGATTCTGAATCTATTAATCTCGCATTCCTAAGTGGAGGAAGGATATTAACAATATTGCAAAAAGTATGCCTTCCAGCAAAATGTCACACATTAAACACCTATTTTGTGATAATTTGTCGAAACAAAAATCATAAGAAATTGATAATCAAAGACCTGTAACAAAAAATAAATGTATCCCAATTCACATTATTCTAAAAAGCTTATAACAAATTCAGCCTACATGAAAAAAAGTATAACTTTTTTCCTGTTTTTCATTATTTATTCTTTGTTGTCCGCCCAGACTGAAAAGGGTATGTGGATGATGAATGGAAAAATATTCTCAAATAGTTCGATATCAACAGATAAGCAGACCAATAGTGAAAGTCACCTTCATTATATCAAGGCTGATATTGGATATTTTATGAATAAAAAGAATCTTATTGGCACTAGATTACTTTTTCATTTTCATGATAGAAACAGAAGAAACTTTTTAAGTCAAAGAATAGAGAATATATTTGAGTTTACATCTGAACTTTCTAGTTTTTACAGATATTATCCCTTTCCAGATAAAAAATTAGGATTCTTCGGCGAAGGTCAAGCTTCATTACTTGGAAATTCGCTCAATATAAATGCTTTTTACGGTCAGTTTAGGACTCAAATTGGTGCAGGTGCCTATATATTTTTCCGACCTAGCCTTGCCATGGAATTGAGCTTTTCTAAACCTTTTTATCAAACAGCAGGGCTTACTGAAATGCCGAAACTAGTAGCAAATTTTAGCATTACTAGAAATTTCAAAGGTCCTCAAAGAACTCAACTACCTAAATTAGAAGACACCTATCTTTTTGTTCGCAACTTTTATTATGGCTTAGGCTACCAACGAAACTATAAAGAGTCACAATCAGGTTCATCTATCAGAACAGGTTCTCAATTCCTAGTCAATGCAGGATTCTTCGTAAGTTCAAACTGGTTGATTGACCTAGAATACTCCATCTATGATTATGCCTCTGCGATAAGACGTAATATATTTATCGATTTGCGTTTGGAGTCTGCCTTTTTTATCAGATTAAATGGAAGAGGTACTTACTTGCGCCCGTCCGCGAGTTTTAAATTAGAAAATAATGGAAGATTTCGTCATAATAATAATCCTGACTTGTTTGGTTTTCGGAAAAACTCATATATCGGAAATCTTGAACTCACACAATTTCTTGGCGACCAAGTTATTATAGGAGGAGGCGGGACTTTTGGCTATACGAAATATGGTCCAGAAGTCGATTACTTGCAATTCAACGCAAGCCTAAGATTAAGTTATTTTGTCACAAAAGATTTTGCTATTGAATACAAAGGTTCTTTTTACATCCATGACAAATTGATAAATCGGACGGGGAATGATGTAATTTTAGATTTAACAAATGTCAATGCAGAAGTAAAAATAAGGCACTTTTTCTTTCAGAAATAATTAAGAATTATGATAAGGTTCACCTTTGATAATTGTACAAGCGCGGTATAATTGTTCTGTAAAAAACAGTCGTATCATTTGATGAGAAAAAGTCATGTCAGAAAGTGCTAATTTAGTATTCGCACGAGCATATACAGCATCCGAAAAACCAAATGCACCACCAACAATAAAAATTATCCTTTTGTGAGACATCAACATTTGTTTTTCAAGAAAAGAAGCAAATTTTTCAGAGGTATATGATTTACCTTTTTCATCCAAAATAATTACAAAATCCCCTGAGCCAATCTTATTTAAAAGTGCAGCGCCTTCCTTTTCCTTTAGTTGATGCGGCTTCAGATTTTTTGCATTTTTTATATCTGGAATAATAACTGATTGGTAAGAAATGTAATGTTTTAGCCGCTTCTCGTAGATAGAAACACCTTCAGTCAAATAGGAAAAGGAAGTTTTTCCAATACTACGGAATTCAATTTTCATGTAAATCTTATATTATAACCGACGCAAGACGAGTGCGTAATAATCAAAAAAGAACTCAGATTTAATCAATTCAGAACGCAAAATCTCACAATTTCTATCCGTCAACATTTTTTCATATTCTTCCAAATCATATTGGTGAGGATGCAAAATATCTCCTGGCAACAAACGAAATAAATGCTTAAAAAAGGAATGATTATGTGCGTCAATGCTAACGACTAGTGTACCATTTGGCTTAGTTAATTCAACTAATTTATCAAAACAAAGTGATAAATCAGAAACATGATTAACAGCATTTAAACAGAAAATAGTATCAAATTTCTCGGTAGATTGAAAAGTCTCAAACGGCTGAGAATGAAAAGTAGTCCAAGGGTATTTGGTGGCAGCAAAATGTGGAATCTTTTCCTCATACTGTAAAAGTAAAGGGTCCACTGCCACTACTGTTTGCTCAGGTAAGCCAATATAAACACCTGCGGGTCCGCAACCCATATCTAAAACATGCTCACCCTTGGTAGGATGAACCTGAATTTGATTAAGGAACTTTTTCCAATAGTCTTGCTTCCAAGTCAGATACTCCGTCTCAGATTTACCTTTTAAATAATTTTGCCACCAACGAATCTCTGCCGCTTGGGCTACTTTCCAACGAAAATTCAATAGTTGTGTTTTTTATGAAGCTTTTCATTGAAATCAATATTTCAACGGACGCAAAAAAGAAGCGCAAAAGTAATACTTTTGCGCCTCTTTTATTCCCAATCCTATTTATTTCTTCACCTCTTTCAATAAAAAGATATAGGAAGGAAAGTGATCACTATAGCCACCTTGGTATTTATCACCACTATAAGTTCTAAATGGATAACCTTTATATTGTCCAGATTTTTGTACTAAATATGACTTATTAAAAACCTTAGCTTGATAAAATTGATATCCTTCACTTTTCTTTCCATTTACTAATCCTCCACTCACCATTACTTGGTCAAATAAACTCCAAGTATCCCGCCAAGCGTTTGAACCATACCCACTTTTATACAATTTGATATAAGGATTATAAATACCAGATATCGCTGTTTTTTCTTTATCCTTTTTAGCAGCTAATACCTTTTTTACAGAGTCATCAACAGGATTATCATTTAAATCACCCATGATAATAATCTTAGATGCTGGATTTACACTATGTAAAGAATCAATCACATTTTTACACAGTAAAGCTGCTGCATTTCTCCCTCTTTTGGCACTAGCACCACCACCACGTGAAGGCCAGTGATTGACTAAAATATGTAGTGGTTCACCATCGAATTCGCCAGACACAAAAAGAATATCTCTAGTATAATCACGAGAGCCATCATCTCGATACATTTCATGGTCGATAGCTTGACTGCTTGTAACTGTAAAATATTTAGGATTGTATAGTAAGCCAACATCAATACCACGCTCATCAGGAGACTCATAATGAACTATCTGATAACGCCTATCTGCAATACGGGTCTGATTGACTAAATCTTCCAATACAGAACGATTTTCAATCTCTGAAACACCTAAAATAGCCAAACCATCAGGTGTTGTTTCTGTTCCCATTTCACTTATAACAGTTGCTAATTTATCCAACTTGTCATGATAAACTTCTGTTGTATATGCTCTGCCTCCTTTTGGAGTAAACTCCGTATCTCGTACATGTTCAGTATCTAATGTGTCAAAAAGATTTTCAAGATTATAAAAACCTACTGCACCTATCTTGTAAGCTGTTTTTTGTGCCCAAATGCTGTTCGCACAAATTCCTAAAAAAGCAAGGAGGATAATTTTCTTATTCAACATCAAGTTAGTTTTTGAATGAAGCTTATTCTTATTTAGATCTAAGTAACGACAAAACAATAAGTCCGTCATCTGGACAGGTCAAATTTTCCTCACT
>CAZQTE010000360.1:0-6241 GCA_964595615.1 uncultured Saprospiraceae bacterium | reverse complement strand
TATCCCCCAACTATTTTCTTAATCCCCTGCTCTTCTCCCTTCGGCCATATCAACAAAACATCCCCTTCATCCACCAAGATATAATCCTCTAATCCTTTAACAACCAATCGTTTACCTTCTGGCATACGAATCAATGAGTTTTTAGTATCATAGGTCTGTACATTCTCACCATTAATGACATTGCCATTTTCATCCTTATCATTTTCTGCCCACAAGCTGCCCCAAGTTCCCAAATCTGACCAGCCAATATCCGCTGGTAATGTAAAAATGTTGGTAGCATTTTCCATAATGGCATAATCGACTGATATCGACGGGGTAGTAGGGTAAGCTTTGTCAATAAATTCTTGTTCGGTAGCAGTATTGTAATGAGCTGCACCTTTGCCTAAAATTTCATGAATTTCGGGTGCGTTTTCTTTAAATGACTTTAAAATATTTTTTGCTTTCCAAATAAATATTCCCGCATTCCAAAGATAGTCACCACTAGCGTAGTACAATTTAGCCGTATCTAAATCCGGTTTCTCTTTAAACTCAACAACTTTGTGAACATTACCGCCTTTATTCTCGCCAAAATTTATGTAACCATAGCCAGTATCTGGTCGGGTAGGGGTGATGCCCAAAGTGACAAGCGCATCATTTTTTTCAGAATAATTCAAAGCTTCTGTTAGCTTATCAACAAATGCCTGCTCTTTCAATATAACGTGATCGCTCGGTGCAACGATGAAGTTAGCTTCGGGGTTCAAAGCATGTAATTTGAAACTGGTGTAAGCTACACAAGGCGCCGTATTATTACGCGAAGGCTCGCAAAGTATCTGATTATCTGTGATTTCTGGCAGATGTTCTTTAACTAAATCTTTGTACATCCCGTTGGTAACAATAAAGATATTCTCAGCTGGGCAGAGGTTTAAAAAACGCTCGAATGTCAGTCGTATCAAGGATTTACCGACACCTAAAATATCTAAAAATTGTTTTGGTCTTTCGGTACGACTGGCGGGCCAAAATCGACTGCCAATGCCGCCTGCCATAATGGCTACGTAGGTGTTATTTTGCATTTATTATTTAATTTTTATCGTTCCGCCTGCAATATTTCCATCAAGTCCTTTGTCGTAATCTTCGAGGACGAATCTGTTCCTTTTAATAAAGTATCGGCTAAGTCTCTTTTTTGAGCGTGTAACTGTACTATTTTTTCTTCGATTGTATTTTCGATAACCATTCTATACACCGTTACTGGACGCGTTTGTCCTATCCGATGAGCACGGTCGGCAGCTTGGTCTTCTACAGCGGGATTCCACCAGGGGTCTAAAATGATAACATAGTCAGCCTCGGTCAGGTTGAGTCCGACCCCTCCCGCTTTCAAACTTATCAAAAATAAATCTCCTTCTCCTTTTTGAAAAGCATTGACAGCTAATTCTCGCTTTTTCATCGGTGTGCTACCATCCAAATATTGATAGGAAATTTTCTCCTTTTTTACCCAATCCTCTACTATTCTCAAATAGTCAACAAACTGCGAAAATACTAAAACTTTGTGTCCATTGTCACGCAAATCGTGAATTATTTCTTTTACTGCCTCTAATTTGGCACCCGGTAGTTTGGTGCTTTTATCTACCAAAGACGGATGACAACAAGCGCGACGCATCCTCGTTATTTCCGCCAAAACGAGCAAATGCTGTGTGCCCGCTTTTTGCTCGTCTGCTCCTTCTTCCAACTTTTGCACGGCATTACGACGAGCAGCTTCGTAAAAAGCACGCTCTTCCGCGGACATTTCAACGTTATAGATTATTTCTGTTTTGGCAGGCAAATCTTTGAGAACCTGAGACTTTTTGCGGCGTAAAATGAAGGGTTTTACTAAATTCTTCAAGCTTTGCATTACACCTTTATCGCTGTTAGTTATCGGCGCGCCAAAGCGCTCAATAAAGTAAGATTTAGAACCGAGTAATCCTGGGTTAATAAAATGAAATAAACTCCAAAGTTCGCCCAAATGATTTTCCACGGGTGTTCCTGTTGTTGCCATTTTTAACTTCCCATTTAGCTGAACAGCGGCTTTAAATCGTTTGGTGTTATAGTTTTTTATAGCTTGCGCTTCGTCCAAAATTATAGTACCAAACTCTATTTGAGAAAGTTTTTCTATCTCTGTTTGCATCAAACCATAGCTGGTAATCAACAAATCTCCCTTCTTAATTCCTTTCAGCATTTTAGCTCTATCACCTTGACCAAATAATTGCGGACGCAACTGCGGTGCAAATTTTTCAGCTTCTCGCAACCAATTCCGGCAGACCGAAGCAGGCGCAACTACAAATGCAGGACCTTCTTTAGAACGTGCACACAAAACTGACAGACCTTGAATAGTCTTACCTAATCCCATATCATCTGCCAAACAGCCGCCGACGCCCCATTCTGCTAACTGCATCATCCACCTGAAACCTTTGTCTTGATAAGGGCGTAAATTTGCTTGAAAATCTTTTGGTACTTTCGGACGTATTTTTTTAGCTTTTGCTAATCGCTGCTGCTGTTCTTTCCAAAACTTATCAGACTCTAACTGCGCATCATCAAAAAGAGACTCAATAGCAGAACCCGCCAAATTGTGAAATTGCATACTATTATCCTTTCCTTTTTGTAGTATGGCACGTGAGGCTTTGAGTTGCTTTTGTAATTTAGTAGTTAACGAGAGGAATTGCCCGTCGCTGATTTCTATAAAATTACTTTCGTTTTGTTCTGTTAATTCTAAGAGCTTTTGCAGGCTAAAAACTAAGTTTTCATTAACTTTAATTTCACCGTCTAGCTTAAACCAATAATCTTTGCCTTTAGAGATGCGTAGTTCCATGTCATTACTGTTCAGCTGACCGACTACTTTTAGTTTTTCGCCTTTTGGCCATTCTACCACAACTTTTTCTTCCGCACGCAGAGGGCTTAAAGCCGACAAAACACGCAAACATTCCTGTGGTGTTTCAAGACTCCAACATAGATTTTCTGTCTTTCCTTTTTTCGGTAAATTTAAAAGAGAAAGAACTTCTTTCGTCTGCCGCAACTCTTCTGATAAATTACGATTAACTAAGATTTTTTCTCCGTCATTGATATACTCTACATAGCGAGTTTTGCCAGAACCAAGTAAAAAATAATGGTTAATATCCTTTACGGGTTTACTGAAAATGTCAATCTGAAAAGTACTTCCTGTCGGTAATAAATGGATATGAGGTCGGCTGTCCCCGTCTTGCTGTTTTAACTCACTGACGTCTTTTTCTAAAAGAGATTCTACTGGAATCAATTCTTTTAGCTGGTCAATAAAACCGAGCAGTTTAGTCCCCACTTTTTTAGGAAACGAGATTTCTTTGGAAGAAAAGTAAGATAAAATTTCGTATTGGTCTTCCGAAAAATCAACGATAGAATAACTCGTTGGACTATCTTTTAATACATTTATGCCTTCTTTTGTCGGCAGGTATTTTAGTTGAACATTAAATGCATCATCTGTTTCTTCGATTGAAACAGCAGGTTCAGCTTTACTTAAAGAAAGCTGAACGTTCGTATTTTTTGCATGATAAATATGTGGAAAATCAACTAATTGCGAAAACAGTTTGTCTGGTTCATAATAGTAATTACTGTAAGAAATGGAGTCTTCCGTTTCTTCCCAAGAACTAAAAAGATTAATAATCCTTTTTTCTTTAATGTTCGCCTCGTCTGACATATAATTTTGCAAATCGCCATAGCTTGCTTTTTTCCCTTTCGTCCAGCCGCCTTTTTTTGAAATAATTTGAATTTTGATTTCAAATTCAGCAGGTGTTCTATCAAAATCTGCAAAAAATACTAGTCTCTTTGTTTTATCCTCTACCTTAAAATCTTTACTTTTTTCTTTTTTGAAAAAACTCTCCATACTCGTCAATGTTCGTTCCCAAGCTTCGAGTTTTGGAACTAAACTAACTAAAGAAACACAACCTAACTGTGTCGCGAGAGTTTGATATTGTTTTTCATGTATTTCCTTTAATTTATCCACTTTAGAAAATAAAGCCAGTGCCTTTCGAGTTTCCATTTGCAGCCAAAGGACATTATTTTCTATACTTTTTTCTAAAATATCTTCAAGACTATTTAATATTTTGAAAGAAACTTCGCCCTCTAGCCAATGCATAAGGTGAGCATACAAGACGGTCTCAAGGAAACTTTCGGGAGGAAATTTTTCTAAGTGACTTTTTGCTTGATTTACTTTATTTTTAACGAAATAGGAGAGAGCAGTGAGAAGATTTTCTCCTGCGGGAAGTAGTGTGGTAGAATAACTAGTAAAATGCCGCACACCAGTTTCTAACTTTTTAAATCCTGCCCCATATTTTCTGGCAAAGGACATAAAATAAAAGATGCTCATCGAAAAAGCAGGAATACTTTTATCTTGATTTGGTGTACTTTTATGAGCAAACAAGGCTTTTTTAAATGTTTCGTCTGCTACTTGATAATTGCCTTCAAAGAGATAGACACAGCCTAAGGTCATTAGGTAAAATGAATTGTCGTGGAGGTCGTGAGGCGTGTTTTTTATTTCATCAAACTTACCCCACATAAGCAGATAAGCCAAATAAATTGTCAAAACAGAGTCGAAATCTTTCTTATAAGGGGCTGCTTGTAGATGAGTGTTTACTTTATTTATAACGGAAGCATTCCAAGGAATAAGGTTTTCTAAAAGTGTAGAAGTAACCTGACCCAAAATAATAGCTGAAACATTAGGATTGAGATAATTGAAGTAACCAGACTCGCTGGTATCAGATAATTTCAACTCAAATTCTTCAAAAAACTCTTGTTCTGATTCACGGAGTCTATCTAACATTTGAGTAAGGGATACGTAGTTTCGCTGAAAATCGTAAGTTTTGTCAGTAGCGATGCAGTATAGTAATTCTCCTATGGCAATTTGGACTATGCCTGTATTATTATAATAGCCCCAGTAAGATAAATGATATTGTTGTCTGACTATTTGGTGAAGATAGGCAAGTTCTGAAGTTGACTCCCGAACGAGTTCATTTAGGATTATTAGTTTATTTCTATTTTTCGGTATATAATAAATGGGGCTTTCCCCCAAATATCCGCTTTCAACTAAATTTTTTAAAGTGGAAGTGAGAAGTGAAGCATTAACTTTATACTTGCTTGAATTACGATTAGATTGTCGGTAAACGTATCTATGCGCCAATTTGAAAAGGGCACTTATATCGCTCTTTTTAAGTGGTTTTCCACTGATAATAACAAAACTAAGAATCGCTTGGGAAATATCATCGAAGTCTTTTACTTGTTTTTTCTCATCTGGCATTTGTGTGTAGTTTTCTTTTACTGAAATTTTGCCTTACTAATACCAATCTTTATCTGTCAAACCAGCATAAACACTCTGAATTCCTTCTTCCAAATCTATTTTAGCCGTCCAACCCGCATTTTTTAATTTATCGACATTCATCAGTTTACGCGGTGTACCGTCTGGTTTTGTCAAGTCATTTTCGATTTTCCCCTTATAACCCACCGTTTTTTTGACCAGTTCAGCCAAATCTTTTATCGCAATATCCGTACCTGTTCCGATATTTACCAATCCAGGTTCATTGTAAGTTTGCATGAGGTAAAAGCAAGCGTCAGCGAGGTCGTCAACATGCAAAAATTCACGTTTTGGACTACCTGTTCCCCACATCAATACACTCGGTGTATTATTTATTTTAGCTTCATGAAATTTACGAATTAAAGCAGGCAAGACATGTGATTTTTCCAAATCATAATTATCATTCGGACCAAAAAGATTAGTCGGCATAACAGAAATAAAATTACAATCATACTGCGCACGGTAAGCATCGCAAAGTTTGATACCCGCTATTTTTGCAATAGCGTAAGGCTCATTAGTCGGTTCTAATTCTCCCGTCAAAAGATACTCCTCCTTGAGTGGTTGCGGTGCTAATTTCGGATAAATACAAGAAGACCCTAAGAACATTAGTTTCTCTACACCATTTATATAACTTTGATGAATAACATTATTTTGTATCATCAAATTGTCGTATAAAAACTCTCCACGGTAAGTGTTATTTGCTAAAATGCCGCCAACTTTTGCTGCTGCTAAAAAGACGTGGTCTGGTTTTTCTTTGCGGAAAAATTCACTTACTTCGGCTTGATTGCGCAAATCCAATTCGCGCGAAGTTCGCGTGATAATATTATGAAATCCTTCGCTATTTAATTTACGAACGATAGCAGAGCCAACCATACCTCGGTGACCTGCGACGTAGATTTTGTCGTTTTTGTTCAT
>CAZQTE010000359.1:0-6257 GCA_964595615.1 uncultured Saprospiraceae bacterium | reverse complement strand
TAAGCGAAAAAGAAGTAGTTCAGATTCTGAATCTATTATTTTCGCATTCCTTAATTATCATTCCTGGTCAAAAAAAAGAACTAAAAAAGTTAAATTTCTGGCAAAAAATCATATTTTTGGTATAAATTCTATTAAAATTTTTTCTTTTCCATAATTTACTGCTCTTCTTTAAAAATACTTTTTAATACAATTGATTGATATTCAATAGTATTACGCACTCTAACTTTCTTAATGTAATCCTTTATTAACTGTATGGTTTCTATTCACTTTCGAATTTGAAATCATATTATCTGCTAACACAAAAATACTTCTCACGGAAAACCAAATGACAATTTTTAATATTTTTTCCTGAGATAAACTAAGTTTAATCGCTCTATTTTAAGTCCATTTTGAAAAATATAATTTGGCTTACTTGAAATAAGAGTTAATGTATTGCAATGATTTAACCATGATTGCCCTTGTCATTCTGTTTTCAAGATTTGAATTTTTACATTACTCATACTACTGAGATGATCTTTTAATAACTCTTTAAAAAATTAAAAATGAAAAAACTTAACAAAAGAAATTTAATTCAAACGTTTTTCTGTCAAACACAGAAATCACTTTATCCCTTTTTAATCCTTTTCTTTCTATTAGGAATTTCCTCTGTTTCCTATGCTCAAATACTCCAACAAGATGCTACACTCACCGCAGGTACAGATTTTTTCGATGGTGACACTTATACTGACTCTGGAGGTGTCGCAGGAGATTATGATATTAACGAACTCTCGACTTTAAATTTATGTGCAGAAGCAGGAGGGACGATTAGCATCGATTTTACTAGTTTCGAGGTAGAAGCGAGCGGTGGTGCAGGTGGACAATGCTGGGATAATTTAACTATAGTAGGAGATGCAGGCGGCGGAGACGCAACTTATGCAGGAGATACTTTTGATG
Source organism: uncultured Saprospiraceae bacterium (assembly GCA_964595615.1). Lineage (GTDB taxonomy): Bacteria > Bacteroidota > Bacteroidia > Chitinophagales > Saprospiraceae > JAHDCG01. The sequence goes on along the minus strand of CAZQTE010000359.1, from coordinate 5,324 downwards.
CAGGTGCAGATCTTGTATGTACGGATGCTACGGATGCTGACGGTAATCCAACTTTAGGACCATTTACTTCTAGCGAAGGTGGATGTTTGGCTTTAACTTTTGACTCTGATGGTAGTGTTACTCAGAGTGGTTGGTCAGCAGATATCACTGTAGTTGATCCTCCTCAAGAAATCATTCAACAGGAAGGAACCTTGACCGCTGGAACAGATTTTTTCGATGGTGACATTTATACTGACTCTGGAGGTGCCGCAGGAGATTATGATATTAACGAGCTTAGTACTTTAAATCTATGCGCTGAGCCAGGAGAGACTGTCACTATTACCTTTACTGATTTTGAAGTAGAGGCAAGCGGTGGTGGTGGTGGACAATGTTGGGATAATTTAACAGTAGTAGGCGATGCAGGAGGAGGGGATGCAACTTATGCAGGAGATACTTTTGATGCAGGTGCAGATCTTGTATGTACGGACGGTACTGATGCTGATGGTAATCCAACTTTAGGTCCTTTTACCTCCGAGCCTGGTGGCTGTTTATCTATGACCTTTGATTCCGATGGAAGTGTTGCTCAGTCGGGCTGGCAGGCAGTGATTTCAATTAATGAAATTCTTTGTAACCCTCCAGTAGCCGTTTGTTCTGATTTTACAGTTAATCTTGATGCTAACGGTGTTGCAAGTATTAGTCCAGCAGACATTGATGGCGGTAGTACTGCTGATTGTGGAGGACTGAGCTTAGGTTTTGAAGCTGGTGATCAGGTAGATTATGCTTGTTCAGATGTAGGTACTCCTATTACCGTTACTCTAGTAGTAGTAGATGTCAATGGAGATGAGGCTACTTGTGATGCGACGGTTACAGTGGAGGATAATATACCACCAACCATCTCATGTGCAAGCATTGTAAGACCAGCAGCAGCAAATTGTATGTATCTTGGCGGTGCAGGTCCCATTACAGTGGGAGATAATTGTGCACCAGTAAATATATTAGGACAACGTACCAATCCAGACGGGGCAATATCTTTTTTCACTACAGCACCGCAGTCAGGTACCTTTGAATTTGGAGGAAACTTTGATTTAGGAGTAACCACTTTTGTTATGACTGCAACTGACAATAGTGGTAATAGTGCAGAGTGTACCTACACTGTTACTGTTGAAGATGTTACACCACCAGATGCTCTTTGTCAAAATGTCACAGTAACCTTAGATAACGAGGGTAATGGTTCAGTTTCTGTCGCAGATATTAATAATGGTAGTTTTGATAATTGTACAGCAGTTGGTGATTTAGTTATTACCTTAACTGGTTTAACAAATTATACTTGTAATCAAGTAGGAACTAATGGTGTGACACTAAGTGTTACTGACGAGGCAGGTGTTACAGGGACTTGTGCAGCTACAGTGACAGTTCAAGATACTTCGCCAGCAGAAATAGAATGTCGTCAACCTGTGAGTACTGTAAATACACCTGGAGAGTGTGGTAAAATCAATTTGGTAGTATTAGAGCCATTCGCACTCTATGATAATTGTGGTGCGGATAATGTTACTTTTACTCGTATCCCCGCAGGTAATGATTTTCCAATTGGTACGACTACTCTTAACTGGACAGGAACAGATGCAAATGGTAATACTTCAACTTGTCAATCATTAGTAATTGTCGAGGATAATGAATTGCCAACTGTTGCTTCATGTAATAGCGCAATAGACTTTATAGATCCAGGTAGCTGTACAGGACAAGTGACAGTCACGACTGACATCTTTGATAATTGTGGTATTGTGAGCATTGAAGGAACAGGTACTTTTACTTTACCTTTTGGTCTGCACCCAAATCCTATTACAGTGACAGATGTGAATGGAAATGTGACTGTACATGATTTTACGATTTTTATGCACGATGATTTAGCACCTGAATTTACTAATTGTCCAGAGGCAACAGTTAATCTAGTTGCTGGCGCAGACGGCACTGCAAACTATCCTGCACAAACGCCTGTAGCCGTAGATAACTGTGAAGTACCAACAATTACAAATGATTTACCAGAAAATGGCTTTCCATTAGGTAGTAGCGTTGTTACTTTCACTGCTGAAGATGCTTATGGTAATACTACTGATTGTGTTGTCAATGTAGAAGTTTCTGGTGGTATTTCTTTACATCCTGTATCCGATATCGAGTCTTCATTAGCGGAAAATGAGACCGCACAAACTATCGCCTGGAATGCTTTAAATGCAGGAACTGTCTGTGAATTATGTGAAGAGACGAGTTTGGAAGGCTTCCGTTATGTTGGAACTTGGTGGGGACACCAATATTTCTTAGCAGACGAATCTTCTTTGACACGTGAAGAGGCGAGTTTGATTGCCGAAGGCTACGATGCACATTTAGCGGTCATCAATGATGAAGCGGAAAATGCCTATTTGACGGAAGCATTAGATGAAGAAATTCGTTCAGCTTGGATTGGTTTGATGCCAATTTTAGTAGATGAAGAATGGACTTTTGCATGGGATAATGGTGATGCAGTAGATTTTGATGCCATTGCTTTTGAAGAAATAACTGCGGAAACAAGAATTATCTTAGGTAGTGATGGTGCATGGAAAGCGGCTACAATCGAGGAAGATAAGCATTTCTTAATAGAGCGTCCATGTGTTGATTTTAGTCAAACAGGACCAATCTATACACCAGAAGTAGAAGACGATGAGGAAGAAATTCCAGGTGTTTTATTACGTTCAGGCGATGTATGGCCGCAAGGTGAGTATGAAGTCACCTATACATTGGCAGACATGTGTGGTAATGAAGCTGTTATGAGTTTTGACGTGGATGTCTTAACCGAAGTAGCGGAATACTGTGCAACTGCAGGTGTAGACAACAGCATTTGGGTCGAAAAATTTGTTTTCCATGATTTGACAAACGAAACGGAAAATAATGCTGGCTACGCAGACTTTACAGAAGAAACAACGACAATGAATATCGGTGACGGTGTTATTTTAGTACAGCTAGAGGCTGGTGGTAATGAAGCGGAAGAAATGCTTTATTGGAACATCTATATGGATGCAAATGCGGACGGAGATTTCTATGATGCGGGAGAAATGCTATACCAAGTAGCATCACGCGAGGATGTTGAAACCAACTTGTCTTTACCCGTTACTTCCGTCGAGAATGCACGTTTACGTGTTATGGTTTCGCGTTATGCATTTGCAGCACCATGTGGCGACACTTATGTGGGAGAGATTGAGGATTACAATTTGAATTTACTGATTCCAGAAGACTATGCACGCGCTGCCTGTGAGGTAGATGTTGCAGGTTTGAATGGAGAAAGAAATGGTTTCTCAGTTGATTTAGATTGGACTGTTAATTCAGTTTGTCCGATTGAAAATTATACGATTGAATACAATGTCAATGGTGTCAACTTTGAGTCTGTAACACAAATTCAAGAAACAGATATTTCTGATGTGATTTACACCAAAGATTATACGACAACATTACCTGCAATAGTCGGTACTGTGATTTATCGTATAAAAGTACAGACAACAGGACAACCAGCATTCTATACAAATCCTGTGAGTTTCCGATTGAATGGGAAGCCAAATGCACCAATTTTACATCCGAATCCTGCTGATACCTATGTAAGTGTAGCATTGGGTGAATATGTTGGGCAAAGTGGTACTCTTGTCATTTATGACAATTTGGGTAAAGTTCGTTTGACACAAGTATTTGACACAAGTACAGGTGATCAGATGATTTTGAATTTACAAAAATTCACTGACGGGATTTATCACGTTTCTATAGAGGCAGAAGGTAAACGTATGCAAACGCAACGTCTGGTGATTGATAAATTATATGGTTGGAATGTTGGAAAATAGTTTCTAATATTAGTGTTTTAAACATCAATACAAGAGGCGCATTTCTTTAGGGGAATGCGCTTTTTGTATTTTAGAAGCTATTTGAATTTAACTAATTCTCTCATAACTTGTCCGTATGGATAGAAAAATACTTAAACTCAAACAGCTTCTTAGAGAATGCTGAGATTTTAGCACTTTTGCTCATTTGACAAATATATTATCAGTCTTGAAATGTATTTATAGAATAATGTTTGTGTCAAGCTCTTTTTTGAAATAGGATATAAAATGTTCATGAAAATACCGACTAAAAGCTAAAATGTCAAACACTATACATGAGTCGAAATCAACATAAGTATCTGTATTTAATTTCTAGAACCTATTTTGTTTTTCTCTGTTATAGCGCCATTATTTATTCTAATCAAAAAAGTATTTTAAGATGAAAAACGCAAGATTATTCCTTTTAGGATTATTAGCATGTACTACGTTTCTATTCACATCTTGTGAAGATGAAGTAATTGTAGACCCAACTCCAACACCGATGAACATTGTCGAAACGGCTGTTGCAACAGATGATTTAAGCACTTTAGTAGAAGCTTTAACTCAAGCAAATTTAGTTTCTACATTAGAAAGTGATGGACCTTTCACTGTATTTGCTCCAACCAATGCAGCTTTTCAAGCACTTTTAGATTCTGAGCCAAGCTGGAATTCTTTGAGTGACATAGATAACACTGTTTTGGCTAATGTATTGAAATTTCATGTATTAGCTGCTGATGTAAAAGCTGCTGATTTGACAGACTCCTATGTTACTACATTGGCAACAGGACCAAACGATGAGCAAGTTTCTTTGCAAATTGATGTGACTGGTGGTGTTAAATTAAATGGCGTAGCTACTCCGACGACTACAGATATAGCAACGACTAATGGTACAGTACACATCATTGATGCAGTCATGTTACCACCTTCAGTTGTAAATTTAGCATTAAACAATCCTGCATTTTCTTCATTAGTAGCAGCATTGACACGCGAAGATTTAACCACTGATTTTGTTTCTATTTTATCTGGAGACGGTCCATTTACAGTATTCGCACCGACTAACGCTGCCTTCCAAGCATTATTGGACTCTAACGATGATTGGTCATCTTTAAATGATATTCCAGTAGCAACACTAGAGGCAGTATTGACTTACCACGTAGTGTCTGGTGCCAATGTACAATCAGATGAATTAGTTGATGATGCAGAAGTGGCTACTTTAGGTGGTACAATTACCATTGACTTGACAGATGGCGCTAAGATTGAAACAACAAGTGGACAATCTGTTGCAGTGGCTATTGCTGATGTGCAAGGTTCGAATGGTGTGGTACACGCAGTAGGTGAGGTATTATTACCATAATGTAAAACAAAATATTAGACAAGTATTTGTCTCATTTTACGAATGCTCAGAGCTGACACGGCTCTGGGCATTTGTTGTTTTATATTATTCGATTTTGGATTTATTTTCTTAAGTTTGTT
>CAZQTE010000358.1:0-6260 GCA_964595615.1 uncultured Saprospiraceae bacterium | reverse complement strand
CTTATCATTTCGAGAGTAGTAGTAGACAGGCTGATACTTGTCAGATAACCAAATCTTTAAATCAAAATATCATTTTCAAATGAAAAATTATTTTATTTTACTTCTTATAGCTGCCGTAAGTTTTGCATCATGTAAGTCCGACTCAAGTTCTTCGCAAAAAAATGAAGAGGTATCTACGGATATGAAAAAAACGGAGAAATCCGAAACATTTCCAATTACTATTGGAAAATTTGGAGCAACTCAAGAGTTTCCAGATGCAACAATGACATCTATGGATTACCAAAATGGTGTATTTAAATTTGGGCTTGAAAATTACGAATTAACAGCTCAGACTCCAGATGCAGGCCAATTAATGTGTGCCAATTCAGATAAGGGGCAACATATTCATTTGATTATTGATAACGAACCATACATGGCAAAATATGAACAAAAATTTGAAACTGAAGTTGCTGATGGTGAACATACTATTCTTGCTTTTTTGAGTCGTTCATACCATGAGTGTATTAAAAATGGCAAAGCTGCAATGGTGAAAAATGTTGTAATCAAAGAAGGAAGCATCGTTGAGGCGAAAGATGTAAAGGAACCAATGCTATTTTACTCTCGTCCTAAAGGAACGTATGTTGGCAAGGATACTGAAAAATTATTGCTTGATTTCTACCCCGTAAATGTTACTTTAGGTGCAGATAGAAAAGTTAAAGTGGATGTGAATGGTCAACAAATAGCACTTCTTGATACTTGGCAGCCTTATGCCTTAGGTGGCTTGCCAATGGGAAAAAACAAAGTTACTTTAACTCTAACCGATGGAACAGGAAAAGCTATTGATACGCCTTTAAATCCAGTTACTAGAGAGTTTACCTTAAAAGCTGACCCAGCAGCTAATTAGGTGAAATAAATTCGTACGCAAAAAAGTCGATTTGGAATAAGGAAACTTCCAAATCGACTTTTTTTGTGTACGAATTTATCTTTTGTTGGATAACTAATGACTGGCAATAATACTTTTATTTTGGATTTTTATCACCCTAAAATTACTGTTCGTAATAGTTTTATTTTTTATATATTTAAAGGAGTTTTGTGTTAAGAGATAAGTTTTTTTTATCCATTATCTAATGTGAAATGTGTAAGATATTGATTAGTATTGTTTAATAGTTATAAATTTAGATAAAATTGTTTTTATCTCAATGTTAAGATAGCTGAATCGACAATTTTCTAGAAATTACCCTCTTAATTTTTTTCTTGTTAAAAATAGGTGGAAACTTAAATTTATACTATAATTGCTACGTAATTGGGAGAATGGTAGCAATATCCCTCCTTTAAATCTTAACACTACACTAATCAAAACTCTCTACTTATGAGTAAATTTGAAGCAGCAATCACAGAATACATGGGTAAAATCGACTCATGTGATGAAGCACTATTGAGAAAAGTAACTAAAGGTTTAGGTCCATCTATCTACTTGAAAGATGCATCTATGGTTTCTTGTTCTGATCAAACAGAATTAGACCGTGTGAAAAACAACTTTTTGATTAAAAAGCATGGTTTGGCTGATGGCGCAAACTTAGATGCCGAAATCAAAAAAGTATGTGAAACAATGAAGGATAGCCGCCAGAAAAAACGCGCTGTTTTTTACTATCACTTAGTGAAAAACTTAAGTCTAGAAGGTAACTACTAGTCGATACTAAGAAATAATGAAAAAGGCTCGATGATAAAATCATCGAGCCTTTTCTATGTGATGTGGTAGAGAACCATTTTTTAAAAACCAAATTTCATTCCTCCCATTCTCTCATTAAATTCTTTCTCTGAAATTTCTATATAGTTATTAGATGTTTGGAAAGATTTTTCAGACAACAATTCACTTACTGACTTTGCTCTGAATATCATTTTTGCATTATCACTACGCCTAGTATATTCTAAAGGGAAACCCTCTAATCCTGGGAATAGAGTTTTGAAATCAGGATTGTTGATTTTTATTTTATCTGTTAACCAAACTATTAGCTTTTCATCTTTAAACACTATTTCAGCTTTATAGCATTGATAACCAGCAATTGTTTTTGTTTCCGATTTTTGATAGAGAATATTCTTTACAAAAGGTTTGACTTTTGGATTATTCTTGATGTTTGAACGGACTTTGAAATGTTGATTGATAAAATCATAATATACGGTAACATCTTCAGAACGGCTATTATAAATAGTCTGAACTTTGATTGTCTCATTATTTAGAATAATATCAATTTTTTGTTTTTCAGGGGAAAAGTAAAGAGTTTTATTGATGCCTTTCATCAGTTTTAACTCTGGGACGCTTGTTTGCACATCTACTATTTCATAAATAACCACTCCTGATTTTAGTTTTTTTTGAGCAAGAGCAAATTGTGTAGAAAAAATAAATAGACTTATGAAAAACAATGATAAAGTCTTTTGAAAAACACTCATACTAAACGGAAATTTTAACGAATCATAACACCTCGTTGGTCTAAAAATGGAATCCGTGTAAAGTTTATCTTGTCAATACTGCCTTTCACAAAGACGTATTTTTTATCAAACATGTGTCCATTCAAAGAAAAACTTACCCAATACTCATTTGTAATATTGAACAGTTTTGCTTGGATGGGTTCTATTTTTTGAATTTCTAAAGGAGCAATTTCGTCATAAAAATAGCGAAGAGTAGTTGTTTTCATTTTTTCGCCTTTTATCTCACCATATCCGCGTGAATTTATCAAGACATTCTCGATTTTCTCTTCTTTTAAATTTATCACATACACATCCCACAAATCATCACCGTCTGTTAATTGTTCACGAGGAACCACTGCAATTGCTAAGTCCTCTACTCTGAGTTCCGGAATATCTTTCTTCATAGGTCTATAAATTTCAGCTTTTGGCATTTGATATTTATTTGTTAGGAATGCGAGATTAATAGATTCAGAATCTGAGCCGCTTATTTTCGCATTCCTTAGAAGTAGTTTATTGTGTTAATCTTTGAATTCAAAGACAAAAAGCTCTTTAAAGTGCTTTTTGACCTTATCTTTCACTTCTTCTATTTCAATTTTCCTGCCTAATTCTTCCGCGAGAGAAGTTACATCTTTATCCTTGTCGTCAATACCACAAGGCACAATATTTTTAAAATACGATAAATCGCTGTTCACATTAAATGCAAAGCCGTGTAAGGTAACCCAACGACTTAAATGTACGCCGATTGCACAAATTTTTCGTTTTGGCAAATTCCCTTTTTCTGCCAGCCAAACCCCCGTAAATCCATCTTCTCTGATACCTTCTAATCCATATTCAGCAATAGTTCGGATGATAGCTTCCTCCAAAAAACGAACATATTTATGTACATCCGTAAAAAAGCGATCGAGGTCGAAAATTGGATAACCGACTATCTGCCCAGGACCATGATAAGTAATATCTCCACCACGGTTTATTTTAAAAAATTCAATTTCATGCTCTTTTAATTCTTGTTCATTCAACAAGAGATTGTCAATAGAGCCACTCTTTCCAAGTGTATAAACGTGTGGGTGGTCACAAAAAAGTAGATAGTGTCGATAGGCTGAAAATGCTGGATCCGTTTTTTCAAGATGACGATTACTCAACTTTCTGTCTACCACTTCCTTTAGCAAGGATTGTTGATAGTCCCAAGCTTTTTTGTATGAGATACGTCCTAAATCTTGATAAATAACTTGCTCCATAAAGGTAAATAAAGGTCATTTTGACCGTGTCTTGTTGCAAGACAGAATGTTTTTTAATTCTTCGAAAATCAAATAATTATTCGCTTTTTTTAAAAAGTCCGCGAATATAGGAAAAATAAAACATCTGGTAAAGATTTATTTATTGTGTTTGTTTAAGAGAAAAAGAGCGGATATCTATAAAAATTGATTAAATAACTGATTTTTAATGTTTTATATTTGTTTTTTATTGTTTTATCCCCAAGCATGACTAAAAAGAGTAAGATTTATTTAACATTAATTTTCTATAATTCTGATTTTTTACTGAATAAAGACTCCTTTTAAACGAAAAAAATATTGCTCTAATTTGAATTTTTTTTTCAAAAGACAATCCTAACTTATTTGCTCTAAGCTTACGATATCTGTAAGTTTTTTGTCAGAGAATTAGTAGAGAATAATCTAGCCATCTAAAGGTAGCGTATTCAGTATCATAGTCAGTTTGGTATTACTAGCGGGAAAATTATTTTTTAGTTTTCTTAAATAGACAATTTTCCTGTCAAATGAGTCGCTTTTGTTTTACGAATTTCCTTAGTCCTGAAATTAAATAACTGTTGCTGCATTCTCAACTAAAAATCTTACATTTGCGCTCCAAAATAAATATTGAGATTTGGGAATTATTATCGCCTCAAAAGGGTTAAATACTCCAAGGAAAAGGAAATTTCCCAATCATATTTTATACTTCATATTTCATATTTAAGAAATGGACATACTCAACATACTTCAAGAAGGCGTCGCAGCCGCGGTAAGAGAACTCTACGGAGAGGAAATTGGTAAAGACAAAATTACCTTAAGTACGACTCGCAAAGAGTTTGAAGGCGATTACACGGTCGTAACTTTTGCTTTTACGCGCATTGCGAAGAAAAAACCAGATGATATTGCTCAGGAAATGGGGGAATACATGGTTGCAAATGTGGAAGAAGTTTCTGCATTTAACGTCATTAAAGGCTTCTTGAATTTGAGTATTTCTGAAACTTTTTGGAAGAATTTTTTATCAGAAATTGCAGACGATGCGACCTTTGGCAGACAACCTGCTAATGGTCAAAAAGTGATGGTAGAGTATTGCTCGCCAAACACGAATAAGCCTTTACACTTGGGGCATATTCGGAATATTTTGTTGGGTTGGTCTGTTTCTAAAATTTACGATGCTCTTGGTTATGAAGTTGTAAAGGTTCAGATTGTAAATGATAGAGGTATTGCAATTTGTAAGTCGATGTTGGCTTGGCAAAAGTTTGGCGACGGGGAAACGCCAAAAAGTACAGGCATAAAACCTGACCATTTTGTAGGGAAATGGTATGTTGCTTTTGAGACGAAATTCAAAGCAGAATATGCAGAATGGCAGAAAAGTGAAGAAGGAGAGGAGTTACTTTTTGAAAAGAAAAATGAAAAGCAATCTGCGGAGGCATTTTGGAAAAAATATAAGAATACTTATTTCAATGATTACTCTATCTTAGGAAATGAGGCGAGAGATATGTTGCTGAAATGGGAAGCAAAAGACGAAGGTGTCAGAAACCTTTGGATGATGATGAACTCTTGGGTTTATGAGGGTTTCGAAGGAACTTTTGAAGCTTTAGGTGTATCATTTGATAAGCTATATTATGAGAGTGATACTTATCTTTTGGGTAAAGATATCATTGAGCAAGGGGAGAAAGATGGAATTTTCTTTAGAAAAGAAGATGGTTCGGTTTGGATAGATTTGGAGGAAAGAAAATTGGATAAGAAATTAGTTTTGCGGTCAGATGGGACATCTGTTTACATGACACAAGACATCGGTACAGCGAAAATGCGGGCGGATGATTATGCGCCAGACAAGGTAATTTACGTTGTTGGTAATGAGCAAGAATACCACTTTAAGGTACTTTTTGAGATTTTGAAAGATTTAGAAGAACCTTATGCAGACGGTTTACATCACCTAAGCTATGGTATGGTCAATCTACCCGATGGAAAAATGAAAAGTCGGGAAGGAACGGTTGTGGATGCAGATGATTTGATTGCAGAAGTGGTGAAAGAAGCATTGGCGCAAGGTTTGGAAAGAGGGGAGTTGGAAGAATTATCGAAAGAGGAACAAACCAAAATTGCAACTTTTACAGGTTTAGCAGCTTTGAAGTTCTTCATTCTGAAGGTTAAAGCTGAAAAAACAATGGTTTTTGACCCGAAAGAGAGTGTGGATATGCAAGGTCAAACAGGACCTTATGTGCAATATGCTTATGTAAGAATTAAGTCTGTTCTTCGGAAAAATGAGACAGCCGCACAAGCGAATATGTCAGACTATACGGATTTGTCTGCTATTGAGAAGCATTTAGTTCAACAAATCTACACTTATCCTTCAATTTTGGAGGCTGCTGCTAAAAATTATGATCCAGCTGAAATTGCAATGTATCTTTACAATTTAGCGAAGTCTTTCCATAAATTTTTCTATGACCACAGCATCTTGAAGGCAGAAACAGAGGCAGCTAAAGCATTTAGATTACAATTGTCTAAAGGTGTAGCGAATACTTTGAAATCTGGCTTGGATTTATTGGGTATCGGAGTGCCAGAGAGAATGTA
>CAZQTE010000357.1:0-6261 GCA_964595615.1 uncultured Saprospiraceae bacterium | reverse complement strand
CCGAATGTGGTAATGTTGAATGCTTTTCCGAATGAATTTCCGCGCATAAAAAAGGTTGTAAAGTTGTAAGGGTTGTAAAGTTGTAAAGTTGAGGTGCTTGTTTGCCCTTGGCAACTATTCAACTTAAAAACTCTACAACTTTTCCATAAAAACAAAGAGATTGAAACCCTAAAGTTCCAATCTCTTTGACCGCAAAAGTGCGTTATATTTTAAACATCTGCAAATAGAAAAAGATTAATTTTACGGTTCACAAATGTTAGATGAAATGAAAGAAAAACTCGTTTTCTCTATTTCATACTTTATATTTAAAGTTATCTCCCTGCTGGCAAAACATCCCAACCATAACCTTTTCCGTCAAAATCACTGTATTCTGAAGAGCGAATTAAGCCATGTTCTAATGAAAAGATGTGTGTGTTTCCTGGCAAACCTTCTTGCATCGGACGATTATCTATGACAACATTTAAAGACTCATATTTTTGTCCAAACATATCAAAATCTGTGACTCGCGCTGATACCAATTCTTTTGCAAAAGGTAAAGTTGTTTTCCAGCCCATAATTTCTGTTGAAGGAGATGCAATTTGTTGTGTACTTAATCCTCTTGCATCCTCATTATCAAAGAAGAAAAGGCGTGTACGATAGTAATTCCCGCGTTGTTTTACTTTTAAGGATTGGTCTTCTTGGTCAACATAAATGTAGTAATACCATGTGCTATCCGCAAATGCAACATTATTTTCACCATTAAGAGAACGAGAACCTGGAGTCAAAAATTCTTTAATCATATATCCATTTTCATCCTCAGCCACGATTTCTACCGCAAGGGTATCAGGCAAGTATTCGTAAGCAAAATTGTCATTATCTTTTATATCCTCTCCTCTGAAGAGAATATAACGACTTTGTTGACCAATTTCAGGATTTGAGAGACTGATATTGCCAAAAGGATTCGTGACAAGATTAGCTTCTATCGGTTCTTTTTTACAAGAAGAGATAAGTAGGCAGGCTAAGACAAGGGCAGTAGCCGATAAATTGAAGTATTTCATAGTATAAAATCGGTTTCAGAATGCCTCTTATCAGCTAATACTAATAAAGAGCCCTCTGAAATTGTGTAGTGTAAAAGTTTCTCAATCAAAATATAATTGTCATTTGAGATTGGACAAAAAAACAATTATTATTTTTTAATATATCAAAACATTCGCCAAAAAATCATAATATCTTCTTTTAAGGGAACTCTTTTCAAATTTCCTGTGTTTTAACAAACCGAAACGCAGAATATACGTTTGATTGTCGTAATTTTGCGTTAGTAAAAGTGATTTAATAACTTTTACTAACATCGTGGGGCTGGGATTCTTAAGCTCAAATTCAAGTATCAAATTCAAATTCAAATTGGCTACAATTCTAAGTAGTCATATATAGTTATTTGAATAAAAATATGCCATATTTTTTCTTAGCAAAAGCACTGATAATCAGCACTTTAAATACTTTCAGTAGATATAAACATGGCATATTAGACACCAAAATAAATTTGTCCGACTACTTGTGCTTTGATTTGCATTTTAATTATCAAACCTCCACTTAATTACAGGAATGCTTTTTTCGAAAAGCAAATACAATGACCGACAAAGATTGAGATAACTAAAAAGTTAGAGATAATTTGAAGAATAAAATGGTCTGCAATTTTGGAAAAATTCAATTCACTGAAAACAGTAGAAGGCATTCAAAATTCATCATTCAAAATTCAAAATTATTTCCTCTCTGCGTTGAAGATTAAGAATAAAGTTAAATGCAATTAGAGCCGAAGGACTTGTACGAACAATTAGAATTCGACAAGGTATTAGATTTATTAGTGGAGGAATGTTATGGTGAATTAGGAGCGAAAAAAGTCGCTAAAATTAGACCCGAAACCCAGCGATTTGCTGCGGAAAGAAAATTGACTGAAACGGACGAATATCGTCAGACTATGGAGGAAGATAAATTCCCCATGACACGTTATGAAGATACAGTGAAGGAATTGAGGATGTTAGAAATTGAGGATTTTGTCTTGCCAGAAGATGGCTTAAAAAAAATCAATACTCAACTGCGTTTGGTCAAGTCCATTTTCAAGTTTTTCAGTCCCCAAAGACAAAAATTATTTCCAAGTCTTTTCAAAATCATCAAAGATATACAATTTGATGAAGCACTCGGAAAAGCTATCGAAGCCGTCATCGACGAGGACGGAAATATTCGTCCCGACGCCTCCCCTGCCCTTGGCGGTATCCGCAAGGCAATTGGCTCGAAAACGCAAGAATTAGAGCGCGTTTTCCGCCGTCTTATCACAAAATATCGTAATGCTGGTTATCTGACCGATAATGTGGAAAGTTTCCGTAATGGTCGTCGAGTTTTATCCGTTCCTGCGGAGCATAAACGCAAGATTCGTGGTATCATTCATGATGAATCTACGACAGGTAAAACTGCCTTTATCGAACCCGAAGCGGTGATTGACATCAATAACGATATTTTCGATTTACATACGGATGAAAAGAAGGAAATCTATCGAATCTTGAAGGAATTGAGCGCGACGCTGCGTCCTTATATCGAAGTTATGCGCGATTATCAAGATTTGATTGTACATTTTGATGTGGTGCAAGCAAAGGCAAATCTGGCGCAAAAAATGAAGGCTTCTAAACCTGTGTTAAAAGCTGAACCTACGCTCGGTATTCAAATGGGGAAGCACCCGCTTTTATACCTTAAAAATAAAGCTTTGGGGCAAGAAGTTGTGCCTTTTGATTTACAGCTTTTCGGTAAAAATAGAATGCTCGTCGTGAGTGGTCCAAATGCGGGTGGGAAATCTATTTTGATGAAGTCCGTCGGATTAATGCAACTCATGGTTCAGTCGGGAATGCTCGTTCCTGCGGATGAGATTTCCGAGTTTGGAATGTTTGATAAAATCTTTGCAGATATTGGAGACCAACAATCGATTGAAGATGATTTGAGTACCTATTCTTCTCGCTTAAAAAATGCAAAGACTTTCATTGATCATGCAGACGATAGAACACTGCTTTTGATTGATGAGTTTGGCTCGGGTACTGACCCGAAAATCGGTGGTGCTATCGCCGAAGCTGTCCTTCACGACCTCAATAAACGCAACTCTTTTGGAGTTATCACAACTCACTATTCTAATCTAAAAGTCTACGCTTTTAAGACGGCAGGCATTGTCAATGGTTCGATGCTTTTTAGCCACGAAAACTTGGCGCCAACTTACCAATTAAAAGTTGGAACACCTGGTAGTTCATTTGCTTTTGAAATCGCTGAAAAGACTGGATTTTCTAAGCAATTGCTGTCCTATGCGCGAAAAAGAACGGGTAAAAATGAAAAAGCGGTTGATGAATTATTAGTGGATTTACAGCGTGATTTGCAAGAAACTCAGCAGAAATTAAAGAAGTTAGAAGAGAAAGAAGTGGGTTTAGAAAAGTTGATTAAAAACTACGAAAATCTGCACAAAGACCTTGAATATCAACGCAAGAAATTCAAGCTTACACAACGCGAACAAGAACTACAACTCACTGCACAAAATAACAAGGAAATTGAAAATCTGATTCGAGAAATCAGAGAAGAAGCTAATCTCAAAAAGGCAAAAGAACTCTCCCAAACTGTCCGTGTCGAACGTCAAGAACGCGTAGCCGAAGTCAAAAATCTACGCGAAGAAATCTACTACCAACCTCTCTCTCCAAAAGAAATAGAAAAAGGAGAAATAAAGGTTGGAGATTTTGTCAAAATGCGCACTGGCGGCGCAACAGGTAAAGTACAATCTATCAATAAAAAGAAGGCTGTCATTACCATGGGTATGATGAGTATGGAGGTCAAATTGCGCGATATACAACACGCTAATGCGCCTTTGGAAGTGCGTTCGACAAAGAGTATCAAAATGGATACGCAGGACACCCTGGCTGCCTTTCAACCGAAATTAGATATACGTGGAATGCGCTTAGAAGAAGCAGTTCAAACCGTTGAAGTTTTCGTTGATAAAGCACTTGTTTCTGGACATGGAGAGTTACGGATTATTCATGGAAAAGGAACAGGGGCGCTGCGTACTGCTGTGCGTCGAAAGTTACGAGAGTATCGTGCGGTGAATAATATTTCTCATCCGAAGCCTGAAGCTGGGGGGGATGGGGTGACACTCGTTGAACTGGGTTAGAAAAGGAGTCAGGGGTCAGGAATCAGGAGTCAGGCTGCTTTAACGAGTGCCGTCCTGACTCCTGACTCCTGACTCCTGACTCCTGACTCCTGACTCCTGAAATTACAATCTATTTTGGTATGCGATTACCATTCTTCTGATTTGTCCAATTTCCTCTACTAAGTCTTGCATTGCTCTTGTTTGTAGAAAATCTAAATCATTGGCGAGGTACAATTGTGTTTCTAATTCGCACAAAGAACCAACTGAAATATCTAAAAATCGACTTAAATCTGCGACAGTCCTACGTCCACAACCTTCTGAGATATTCGAGGGAACAGAAACAGCGGCTCGGCGCATTTGAGAAGTTAATCCATACAATTCTTCTTTTGGAAAAACTTTCGTTGCTTTATAAACTACCTTAACCAAACGACAGGCTCTTTTCCAAATATCCAATGTTTTGAAGTTTTTAATCATAGTTTTAAGTTTAGTAAAATAACAATCAAAGCTACGAAAATATTTTGAAATAGGGGTCAGGGGCGAAGGGTCAGGCTGCTCTTTCTTATACGCGAAACAAGCTTAGCCTGACTCCTGACTCCTGACTCCAAATTATTCCCTATCTTGCACCAAACAAAACGCAAATGGAAAATCAATCTACGCCGCGACCACCCTTGTCGCAAATTATCATCTACGCTATTGGTCAATTTGGTTGGGCTCTTGCTTCTTTTGGAGCGGGCAATCTCCTACTCTATTTTTACTTACCACCCGAAACTGGAACGGAGGCTGTTTTTCCTTCTTACATATATCAAGGTGCGATTTTAGGAATTGCTACAGTGATAGGTTTAGTGAATTTTGGTGGACGAATATTTGATGCCATTACCGATCCATTAATAGCGGGCTGGTCAGATAGGAAACAGTCAAAATTTGGGAAACGTAAGTCCTTAATGGGCTTAGCGGCAGTTCCTTTTGCTTTATTTTCCTTTCTTATTTTTTATCCACCGAGTGAAATCGTTGGGGTTACCAATACAGTGTGGCTAGTAGGTACGGTCTTCCTTTTCTATCTCTTTTTTACAATGTATTTAATACCTTATAATGCTTTGATTAGTGAATTAGGACATCATCCAAAAGATAGAATGCTGATAAGTACTATTATTTCGGTAGCTTTTGCTTTGGGTTTTATTGTTGGAGGTACTGCTTATGGGTTACAAGATGTTTTTGCAGAAGGACGAACACCTACAGAGGCATTTCAAATGGCGATTTTGATATTTGCAGCAGTGTCTTTAGTCTTGATGCTTATTCCTGTTTTTTTTTTAAATGAGAATAAATATTGTGAACAAAGTAATACTTATATTGATGCAGGTCAATCATTAAAATCTGTTTTCGCCAATAATAATTTTAAATGGTTTGCGGCTTCAGACTTTACTTATTGGATAGCGCTTTCGTTTATTCAATTGGGGGTGAGCTATTATACTGTCAATATCTTTGGTTTAGAAACGGGCATGGCTACGCAGTTTTTAACTTTGAGTTTCTTAAGCAGTTTTGTACTCTACATTCCGATTAATTATCTGGTGAAAAAATTCGGTAAAAAATCCGTTTTATCCATTGCTTTTCTATTCTTTGGTGCGACTTTTTTGATGACTTCTCTGACTTCCATTTTAGGGCTGCCTCAGGAGATTATGTTTTATAGTATTGCAGTCGCTTCAGGTTTTCCTTTAGCTGCGTTTGGGATTGTTCCTAATGCCCTTATCGCCGATATTGTACATGAGCACGAAGAAAAGACAGGTCAAAATCTGGCAGGAATGTTCTTTGGCGCAAGAACTTTTATGATGAAAATGGGGATTTCTGTGGCGAATTTGATATTTCCGTCGCTGCTGCTATTAGGGAAGAGTGCTGATAATCCATTGGGGGTGCAGGTGACGGCTTTTGTGGCGTTGGGTTTTATGATATTGGGGTGGATGTTGTTTAGTCGGTATAAGGGGAAAGTTGTTTAGAGTCATCACTGCACTCGGTTCTTTTTCTATACGCATCACTTCTACCGGTCTGGAGACCGAGTCACCAACTTCGTATAATTTTAGAAAAAATTAACGAACCGCAATGGAAGACTCTGTCACAACGGT
>CAZQTE010000356.1:3106-6283 GCA_964595615.1 uncultured Saprospiraceae bacterium | reverse complement strand
CATCACGCGACTATTTTTAAGAGGAAAATAACGAAAAAATATCCTCTCAAAATGTTCGAATAAATAGTGTCAGGCACTTATATATTAGACTTTATGAATAAAATTTGAACGGCATTAAACTTGTTCCACCTCATTCATAAAGTCTATTACAGATAATAATAAAATCAACTGGACTATTTCCAATTTAATAAAATGCATAATAACCAACAACTATTAACCAATAACCAACTCAAAACCTAAACCCAAAAGTCAACAAAAAAGTATCTTTATTAATTGTATTCAATACCTCTTGCTGAGGGTTAGTTTCTCTATCAAAAGTTACATAAGGTACATAAGTCTCTCCAAATACAGAATGACGATAACCTAAGTCCATATAAAATGACCTTTGGCGTAATCCGATGCCTGCACTAAAAGAATTATAAAAGGAGTCGCCCTCCACATAAGGAGAACCAATTAGACCATAACCCGCTCGTAATCTTAGACTTTTATATGCAAATTCCCCGCCAAGTCTTATTTTAACAGCTGATTTAAAGTTTTCTTTTATCTGACTATTCAGTTCTGCTTCATAAGCTAAGTCGCCTTCATCTGACGTGTTATTGAAATTAAACTCTGTGCTTGAAAAGTCCTGATATTCTACTTCTGCCGAAATTAAGCCCATTTTTCCAATTATAAATGCTCCACTACCAATGATTGTCATCGGGGTTGTTACTCTATAATTAAAGGAACCGTCTGGAGACTCAGCCGTAAACTCTTGTGTACCAGTTCCATCTGTATAAATATATTGCAAGGAAGAAGAAAAATTATCCTCTAATTTAAAAGAAGTTGGAGTATGCACTGCTGCACCAATACGAATAGCCTGCGTCGCCCGAAACATAGCTCCTATTTTTAAATTAACACCTGTCCCTGTTTGTATCAGATTCTCTCTAAATTCTAATTCATCAAAAAATTCTGTAGAATTATCATTGTCCGTTTGGCGATAAGTTTTACTCTCTCTAAAGCTAACTACAGGTACACCCACCGTAGCACCTATCAACAATTTCTCTCTAATGTTAGCAGCCGTCGAAAAAGTAAACTCATTAATTCCCCCTGTCGCTTGAATAATTTGAGATTTTTCTGTCAGTTCTCTTGGTAAAAAGTCAGTTGCATAAAAATTCCCTTGTCCGCTACCTCCTATTTCAAATAATGCTCCCGCTTCGTACGCTAAGCCAGCCTCAAAATCATCTAACTCTTCTGGTGTCAAATTAGGCGTATTAGGATTCCCATCAGAGGTTAATTCTAAAAAACGGTCAGTAATCGAACCAGGAGTTGTTCCTGCAAAATTGCTATCTTGATGAAAATCAGCTATCCGATTATATCCAATAGCAAAATTTAAAAATTTCAAGTCAGTCACCTTTCTATCTCTCCCTTTGATAATAAAACCAAAATTATTGAAGTTGATATTTGACCGACTTCTATCACGTGTTTCCCCTCCTATCAGTTCAGAAGTCGCATCTGTCAATGTCAAAGAGGGCGTTAATACTAACTCCGATTTTCGATACCAAGCTAAGCCAGCTGGATTTTTACTCAAAGTCGAAAAATCAGAACCTATGGCACTAATAGCACCTCCAAGACCCAAGGTACGTGCCGTCCCTGTAGGTTCTGTGTATGCATAGCGCAAAGCGTCTCCAATGACTTGTGCATTCGTATTCTGTAGAAATATACTTAAAAATAATACTAGTGAAAATATGTACTTCATTCTTTGGTTATTAGTTATTGGTTACTGTGTTATTAGTTAATGGTTATTGTGTTATCCGCAAAAATAACATAATAACCAACATAAAAAAAGCGGATACATAGCAACATCTCTGTTCCTAAGTGTACCCGCTTTAATGTATCTTTTTACTATAAAAATGCACGACTAAAGTGCAAATAAATCAAGAGAGAAACTTGATTTCTCTCTTGATTCTAAAAGCAATTTTAATTGCCTCTTCTGCTGCTGCTACGAGACGAACCTCCGCTGCTGCGTGAAGAACTTCTTGAAGAAGAACTACGTGTGCTGCTGCTACGTGAAGGACGACTGCTACTTGAACGTGTCGAACTTGAGCGCGAAGGACGGCTGCTGCTAGAACGTGTCGAGCTTGAACGTGAAGGACGACTGCTGCTAGAACGTGTCGAACTTGAACGTGAAGGACGACTGCTACTTGAACGTGTCGAACTTGAGCGAGTCGAACTACTTGGACGCGTAGCAGAAGAGCGTGTACGGCTACTTGAACGTGTCGAAGAAGAAGTACTTGGTCTGCGTGTCTGCGGCGTACGTGTTTGTGGACGAGTCTGCGGTGTGCGCGTTTGTGGCGTACGTGTCGCAGGACGTGTCTGTGGTGTACGAGTCGTTGGACGTGTAGTCGCACGAGTATTTGTTTCACGCGTTGGTGAAGTTGCACGAGTTGTTGCACGAGTTGGTGAAGTATTCGGCGTACGAGTAGTTGATTGGCGATCTGTTGCCGTTGGTACTCTTGTCGAAGAACCTCCTGTTTGTGTTGAACGTGCGTTACGAGGACTTATACGACCTCCGCGAGATGCACCTCCACGACGTGAACCATAGTAAGTTCCGTTAGAAACGGCAGTGTTCGTTGCTACTGTATTGTAGTTGTATCCGCCACCCCAACTTGGAGGACAGTAATTGTTATAGCCGTAGCCATTACCCCAACCGTTGTTAAATCCGTTGTTAAATCCGTTATTCCAACCATTGTTCCAACCACCACCGTAGTAGTTATTTACATAGACATTACCAAATCCGCCTCGGTAAGGGTTATTCCATGAGTTAAAACGGTTCCAACGATTCCAAGAACTGTAACGGTTCCATGAACGGTAGCCACGGTAATTGTAAAAATCATCATAGATTAATACTGTTACACCTGGAGTAAAAAATGGATCGTAGTAAGCTACATCCACATAGCATGGGTCGTAGTAGCTAAAACCACGTACTGGTCTGTGAAAACGGCGGATACGAGAAGAGTAAGAATAATCATAGTCCTCTTCGTAAGAACGACCGTCATAGTAATCACTATCGTCTGCATAATCATCTTCGTAAGTATCATTAGACACATTAGAAGAAGTAGTAGAACTTGTTTCGTAATAATCCGTATCTGTATCAGGATTATAGTAAATATCATCGTACTGCGCGTTTAGAGACAGGCT
>CAZQTE010000356.1:0-3006 GCA_964595615.1 uncultured Saprospiraceae bacterium | reverse complement strand
AGTTACTTTCTTTTTTAGTTAAAGTTTTTGAAAGATGGAAATGTCCGATTTGTGGGGGTAAAAAAGTTGGTAGTTGGAAGTTGGTAGTTGGTAGTTGGTGGTATCAAGAGCTTTTTCTTACTTTTGTGGGCTTTTCCGAAATTGAAAGATATTGAAACTTTAAGTAATCCATTTGTGTTGGATACAAAATATAAGAAACATCATAAAAACGCATAGATGAGACGAACTGTTCATAGTTAAATCGTTTCATAGTTCATAGTTAAAAAAGCGTTCATAGTTATATAAAATTATGTCAAATCAACAATCATCAGTTATTACGCCACGTGCCGAGGATTACTCGAAGTGGTACAACAACATCGTCAAAGAAGCACAACTAGCTGAAAATTCAGCAGTGCGAGGATGTATGGTCATCAAACCACATGGTTATGCCTTGTGGGAAAATATGCAAGCCGTTTTGGACAAAATGTTCAAAGACACGGGTCACCAGAATGCTTATTTCCCGCTTTTTGTACCCAAGAGTTTGTTTGAGGCAGAGGAGAAAAATGCGGAAGGTTTTGCGAAAGAATGTGCAGTTGTCACCCACTATCGCTTAAAAACTGACCCGAGTGACAAATCAAAGTTGATTGTTGACCCCGAAGCTAAATTACAGGAAGAACTAATCGTGCGCCCAACATCAGAGGCAATCATCTGGAATACTTACCGCAATTGGATTTCTTCGTACCGTGATTTGCCGATATTGGTTAATCAATGGGCAAATGTTGTCCGTTGGGAAATGCGTACACGTCTTTTCTTACGTACGGCGGAATTCTTATGGCAAGAAGGTCACACGGCACACGAAACGAAAAAAGAAGCAGTAGAGGAAGCGCAACGCATGCAAGAAGTTTACGCGCGTTTTGCGGAAGACTACATGGCAATGCCTGTGTGGAAAGGTAAAAAATCTGATAGCGAGCGTTTTGCAGGTGCGGAGGATACTTACACTATCGAAGCTTTGATGCAAGACGGAAAAGCTTTGCAAGCAGGTACTTCTCACTTTTTAGGTCAAAATTTTGCGAAAGCATTTGATGTGAAATTCCAAACTAACGCCAACAAGGAAGAATACGTATGGGCAACCTCTTGGGGTGTTTCTACGCGTTTGATTGGTGGTTTGATTATGACACACTCGGATGATAAAGGTTTGGTTTTGCCTCCAAAATTGGCACCTACACAAGTTATCATCGTTCCAATTCCAAAGTTGAACGGCGAATTGAAAGAAATCGCGGAAAACTTGATGACAGAATTGAAAGAAATGGATGTGCGTGTCAAAGCGGACTACGACAAAAAACGTTCTTTTGGTTTTAAATTCAATGAATACGATTTGCGCGGTGTCCCTGTAAGTGTGGGTATCGGTAAGCGTGATTTGGAGAATGGAATGGTGCAAGTCGCGCGTCGCGATACTTTGGAAAAAGAATTAGTACCATTAGAAGGTTTAGCAGAATATATCAAGGAATTATTAGGTCAAATCCAAGATAATATGTTCTTAAAAGCTTTACGTTTCCGCCAAGCACATACGACTGTAGTAGACGATTACGCTACTTTCAAAGAAGTCTTGGAGTCAAAAGGTGGTTTCATCTTAGCACACTGGGACGGTACGGAAGAGACAGAAGAGAAGATTAAGGAAGATACGAAAGCAACGATTCGCTGTATTCCTTTAGAGGGTGATTTGAGTGAAGGAACTTGTATTGTTACTGGGAAGCCGAGTAAGCAGCGAGTTGTTTTTGCGAAAGCGTATTAGAGAAGTACGATTTACGAAGTACGTGTCCGTATGAACGACTGCTTTTGCTTGTACTTTGATGGGAGAGCTGAACTGGAGAACATTTGTTTTTTGGTTCAGCTTTTTTTGTAATTATGGTTGAAGCATAGTCTTGAAAATTGAATTATGGGGACGCTGTCTCCATAAAGTGAGATGAATTATTTTCAACAAATCCTCAATTAGTGAGACACTGTCTCACCAATTAAAAATCAAATACGATTCCAACAAAAAAAAAACGTTATTCTAACATTACCAACCAAACAAAAAATGCAAAAAATGACTTTCCTCCTCACCCTATGCCTCGCCCTATCCATAGGCTGCGACAAACCCGACGACGACATGAACACGCCCAATGACATCCAAGGTTTCAACCTCCTAACTGAACTATCTGGACATTGGGTCGGCGCGAATCAAACCTCTTTTGGCTTTTTCGATTGGTTTGCTTTTGATTTTCGTCCGATTTCGAGTTCACATTTACACTCTATCTATGAAGGTGGTACTAATCAAAATATCATCACGTCCCTATTCGTCGCAGACTTTGAAGGGAAACAACAAATCATGGCGCGCAATGGCGGTTGGTTAGGCAATCAATACCGCGCGACTTATTTTGTCTTAGACTCTGTCCAAGAAACTGCCGGTTCTAAATATTACCGATTGGTGGATGCTGTGGGTCGAGAAAAACGGGCTTTTATGGAGTTTCGCTTCGAGAATGATACTTTACACTTTGATGCTTATAAAGATAACAGTGGTTCTTTGGACGAACCTATCCGACACATGGGCTTCATAGGTACGAATTATAATCCTGATTACGCTACTGCCGCAACAACTTTATTCGACTTCCCTCAAAAGGTATCAGAGGTAGATTTAAATGGTAAATTTACGGATTTAATTGACCCTGATTCTGCCCTCTTTTTAGAAGAAAGTGGCGACCCTTTTCCGAAAAGTGCGCACGGTCACATCAGCGAATTGACGGTAAATATCAATCGAAATACCGAGACGGAAAGCGATGATTTGCTTTTGTATATCTCCACAAAACCATTGGTGGATGTAGACGGTCAAGTGAATTTTGAGAATGTAGATAGACATGTGGTGCGGACGATTGATATAAATGCCAATGAAAATGCTTTTCGGGCGACTTACTTGCATCCTGATGATTATTTTGTTACGGTTTTTTCGGATAAGGATGATAACTTTTATCCTTCGACTGGTGATGTGGC
>CAZQTE010000355.1:0-6310 GCA_964595615.1 uncultured Saprospiraceae bacterium | reverse complement strand
ATGAACATAAAAGTCCAACGTACTTTTTATGCTTGATTGTACAGCCTAAGTCAAACTCATAAAAATATTATTGGCTTGACCGACTTCAAATTCCAAGATATTCTTCTTCTTAATATATTGAAAACCAAGAGAAAAGCGAGGGTAATAAGCTCTGTACCCAGATTGATTTGTTAAACTACGAAAATTCTCATTAGGCTGCTCAACAATAGCACTAAAGCCTACAGCCCCTCCTCTTTCTCCTCCTTAAAATTAACTTCATAAGTAATCCTCTCGGAATGAGTTCTTTCTATATAACCCGTTTTCGTTTCTCCAGAAGCAAGTGTAATCTGTCCAGGAAGAAAACGACCAGATTGTGCAAATGCTGGAGTAAAATTTAAAATAACTAAAATAAACAAGAGATGAAGTTTCATATCAGTTTGGTTTCATTTTGAAATAATTTTCATTTATACTCACGTTAAAAGCACTAAAACAGTTGGGTCATTAGGTTAAATAAAAACGCCTCGACATCACATTATTGCAATATCGAGGCGTTTTAAGATGTATAAAACTAAGAAGCTGTTTGAATTTAACTAATTCTCTATGAGAGGACAATTTTTCGCCTATTTTCACTTTTAAAATCCTTAAAGACCGTAGGGTATTAGCGGTTTTAAAAGCCAAAATAAACGAAAAATATTCTCTCACATAGAAAAATACTTAAACTCAAACAGCTTCTAAGTTTTACTCATTGACAATCATCAATTCATCAATAATCCAAGTTGTTGTTTCGTTAACTGGATTTCCTACATATTTAAATCCGATAACTCCATTACCAGAGAACTGAGATAAACTAATATCACCAGTTGAGAAAGTATCATAATTCGGAGATGCTGAGTTAGCATAGTTAATTGAAATTTCAGTCCAAGTGGCAGTCTCTGGATCACCTGAGAAGTCATTAGAGAACCAAGTAGATAAACCATTATGCGTCCAGAATGCATGTCCATTTAAGAATGAAATCTTCTTAGGTGTATTGAAATCAATCAATGGTGTAACTAACCAAGCTTCCATTGCTGGCTCACTATCATTAAATGCTGAAGCACGAATTTCTGCATTATCATCAAATAAATTGAATTGCCATTTACGTGAACCAACAGTTGCTACATTTGTCCAACCTGGCGCGACAAAATCAGCATTATCCTCTAATCCTAAAGCTTCTAAATCAATCACTAATTCGCTCAATGCGCCTCCTTGACCTGCACAAGTACAGCCATCTGCTTGGATAACATCATTGTCAGTATCTGCATTTCCGTCATCACAAGGTGTACCAGCATCCATTGGGAAAGCAGGGTCATTATCATCACAATCATCAGCTGCACAGATACCATCATCATCATTGTCTGGACATCCGCCAGCACAAGAAGTAGCACTGATACAAATATCATCAATAATCCAAGTTGTTGTCTCGTCAGTATTACCGTCACCTGTATATTTAAAAGCAATATGTCCTTGGTCACCAAAAGCAGCAATATCAAGGTCACCACTTGGTATAAATGTATTCCAGTCTTGACTACCATCTGGCATATCAAAGCTTAAATTAGTCCAAGTTGCATCAGCTGGAATACCACCAGCTTCAAAATCCGTCGAAATCAAAACCTCTAATCCTTGATGCGCATAGAATGCATAAGCACTCGTAAAGCTCAAAAAACGTGTACCCGTTAAGTTAATAGGAGGAGAAATCAACCATGCCTCTACAGGTCCATTTGCGTTAAATGCGCCAATATCTGCATAAGAAGCACCTTGAAATTGTCCTATCAACCATTGACGTGACTCCTGAACAGCAAAGTTTGACCAACCTGGTAATGCAACCGTAGCACCGTCAACACCTGAGTTAAAATCTTCAAAAAATTCCGTAATTGGGTCAACATCAATTGGTCCACCGCCACTACCGTCACATCGATCACCTTCCATATCCACATCTGACGCACGACGTAAAATCAGTTGCTGTGTTGTATTAAAAACACTGTAAATACCAACAACAGAACCACCACCGTCAGGAATATCTGTACCAGCAAAATCAGCAAATCCGCTCGTACGTACCACAATAACATTACCGTCACAGTCAACAATATCACGATTTTCTGTATTCAAATTTTCAGCATCTGCGTATGTGCTATTGATATCACCATTTGCAAATTCTACATCATCTAATCTAATTAAAGTAGAAATATCATCACGTCCTAAATCCGCAATACTTTCAATCGTTTTTGGAGTAACTGCTTGTCCACGCTCACCAGTCAATACAAATTCTTCTAAATCGACAATATCTTCCAACTGACCAAGGTTATTCAAAAAGCCTCCTAATTGAGTGACTCCAGCAAAATCGCCCATAAGCAAACCTTCCAATTTGATATATATGGTACGCCCCTCAGCATAAAAAGGATAAGCATCTGAACGTGCCACTCGGATAACGATACCTGCCGTTTCATCCTGTAGAATGAAGTTTTTGAAAAAGTTTCCAGATTCATCATCAGCAGAAATAACACCTTTCAGGTATTTCCCTCTAAATGCACCATCTTCTAAATCTGCAATCGTCTCTATCCCACCAGAAACATGTAGATCTTTCAATGATTTGATAGTAACGACGTCTGAGTCATCAACATCAACAGGAGAACCCGTCGTTGGTGGCTCATCAAAGTCCGTCTTCACACAAGACGGGATAATTACACTTAATGTAAAAAGAAATAAAGCTGCAAATAGCAATTTTTTCATCAGTGGAGATTTTGGTTAATTTTGCGCCAACATTGACACATATTAGTTAATCTGAAAGTGGAATTGTTCTCTATTAGAAATGCGACTGCAAAGGTAATAATAAAACGGCGATTTATAGATTGGTTTTGGCTTAAATTAGACTTACTTTTGAGGGAGGATTGAAAGCAGGGGCATTTATATTGGAAATTCTTCTTATTTTTTGAAAAAACGACCGTTTATTTTATGGTAAAAATAGTGATGATTGGGGCTGGAAATGTGGGTTTTCATTTGGGAAAAGCATTGTCGCTTTTGCCAAATGTGGAAGTTGTACAGGTATATAGTCGCACGCGAAAGAAAGCAGCACAATCAGCACAAAATATTGACTGCCAATATACTACAAAAATAAAAAACATTAACACAAATGCTAATCTGTATATCATTGCAGTTAATGATGCGGCTATTGGTAGCGTCGCAAAGGCTTTAAGTGCTCACCCCCATTTACAAGATAAATTAGTCGTACATACCTCGGGTGCCACACCTTCCACAGTTCTTTCTCCGCACTTGTCGCGCATTGGCATTTTTTACCCTTTACAGACATTTTCAATTCAAAAAGAACCCAATTTTAAGACGATTCCTTTTTGTTTGGATGCTGTAAATGAGGAAGATTTCTTATTGTTGGAAAATTTGGCGCAGCAGCTTTCTACACGTACTGAACGCATTAATGATGCACAACGAGCGGTCTTGCATGTCGCCGCTGTCTTTGTGAATAATTTTACGAATTACCTCTATACAGTCGGGACTGATATTACGGAAAAAGGTGGTGTTCCTTTTGATTTATTGAAACCTTTGATTGCGGAGACAGCGGAGAAAATAATGGAGAATGCGCCAAAAGATATGCAGACGGGACCTGCGGTGCGGGGAGATAAGGCTACTATTGAAAGGCATTTGGATTTTTTGGCGGGGTCTGGGTATGAAGGAGTTTACAGAATGTTGAGTGATAAAATTTCTAATGATAAATAGAATTAAATGGATAGAGATATATCGGAAATATTTTTTGCAAAAAACCTTGTAGTTTAGCTTGCATGCATGGGTGAATAATTAGTACTTAAGTAATAGGACACAATAATTTACACGTTAAAACAGGACAATTTTCCGCCTGATTTCACTTTGAAAATCCTTAAAGACCGCAGGGTATTGGCGGTTTTCAGAGCCAAATCAGACAAAAAATATTCTCTGTTTTAACATCCAAATAATTATGTCCTACTACTTATTCCGAAAGTATTGTTGTCAAGTACTTTTAAAATACGCTATTAAATTTGAAGTCTTTTCTAAAAAAACTCCGTGTACCAAACCACTTTTATGATTAGGATACACGGAGTTTTTTCCGTAAGAATTGCGCTTATTTTTCCAATTTCTTCCTTAAACGCTGTTTGCATTTAACTACTTGTAACATAAATCTAATGATTATTCCTAATTCGTCAAAATGACTTTTTTGGAACTAATTAACTTTCCATTTTCTAATATTTTGGCAGTATAAATTCCCGATACGACATTAGATAAATCAAAAGATAATACAGCAGATTTTTGGTCTTTAAATCTACGTATTAATTGACCGTCAATGCTGTAGATTTCTACTTCAATCATTGAATTTGTAGCATTATCTATGCGAAATTCTAAATTAATGATGTCCTGTGTTGGATTTGGATAAAAGCCAATGAATGAATTATTTTCAAACTCTACAACATCATCAATGGCTGTCGTTTCATCTACCAATGGGTCTGTACCATTGTTGAATTCCGTCAAATTATCCATACCGTCCCCGTCAGGGTCATCCGTTGGTCCGTAGTGATAAGAAAGTAATTCTCTAAACTCCCATTCATCATCTAAAGTATCGGAATCAATGTCTGGCGCTGTACCCGAAAAATTAGCGTGTGTCGGGTCTAAACTCGGCATATTTGCATTAGCTTCCTTTAGAAAGTCACGCAACTGTATTTTCATATCTAAAGCGAGTGCTGGAGCAGTCGCTATGATATTATTAGCGGGGACATCTCTAATATTTTCACTTAAATCGAATAATTCGTCAACTCCCGTCTCATAATTTATAATGAGTTTGTACTCATCTTGGACGGCGACCGAAGCAGGGTTTATATTATTGCCATTTCCATAGTGCGGATAGTGAAAATAAACAGGTTTACCACGTTCAAAAGGAGTTTGTAGAGTTAAATTTTTAATACTCGTACCATCCAATGTACTTGGTAAGGCTGCAGAACTCCCTGTCCAATCTGCAATCGTAGGAAATAAATCATATCCGACAACAGGTTCTGGACTAGTTGAATTTGCAGGAATATTCGGTCCTCGCACTATCATTGGCACACGAATACCTCCTTCATAGATAGAGCCTTTGCTTCTATAAAGTGGTAAATTGCTGGACTGATTTGCTTGTGCGCCATTGTCGGATGTAAAAATAATATAGGTTGTTTCGTTGATATTCAGATTGGTAATTTCATTTAAAAGCACCCCAATTGCTTCGTCAAAATCTCTTGTCATACCCGCATAATCAATATTGTTGTGCACATTACCGCTTGGTTTTGCAGTGAAATAATCTTGAGAGGCTTGCGTCGTTTCCACAGAAGTGTGTACCGCGTAATGAGATAATTGCAGATAAAAAGGCTCATTGGCTGCAACTGCCTCCTGCATAAAAGTGATGCCTTTATTCGTCAAATCCATTACTTTCTTAGGGTCTTCTTGGATAATTTGTCCATCCGCAGCATCACCTTCTCCGTTGTTATTATTACCATCATGGTGACTAAATCCATTATCTCCAGGACCGCCGCCATCTATATGCCATTTTCCAAAATGTGCAGTTCGGTAATTAAGATTTGTGCTATTTAACCATTCGGCTATGGTTATGTCATTGTTGTCTATTGAGTTATTGTTCGTACCGCTGACGAGGACTCTATCGGCTGTCTGACCGCCGCCTACGGTTGTGAAACTATTGCGGGCGGGCATTTCTCCTGTCAGGATGCTGTTTCTCGTTGGGGCACAATTGGGTGCGGGCGAGTAGGCTTGTGAAAAAGTCATGCCGCTGGCTGCTAGTTGAGCAAGATTTGGTGTTTCATAAAAATCACTCATCGAACCTGCTACGGTAGGAGAAATTTGTATGGATGTGCCATTCCAGCCCATATCATCTGCGAGGATGAAAACAAAGTTGGGAGATTGCGCGCTTGCTGTAAAAGATAGCAATGAAAAGAGAAATAGTAAGGTATTCTTCATTTTTAATTTGGATGTTATTGTCTGTGTCTTCATTAGACTTATTGCATTTATAGAATGCTTTGCTGAAATTTGAATTTTTTCGTTAATTTTATTCGAAAAATCCTTGAATACTGCGTTCCGACACTTTGCTCGGAAGTCCTTCTATTGAATGATTTTTTGAAGGAAAGTAGCGCAAAAAGGCATTTTTAGAAGAGTATTTTATAAGGGTAACAAGTCTATTGGACTTTAGTAAACTTTAAAAGTTTAATTTGGAGAGAAGAGAATATTTGGTAATGGGTTAAAATGGTGGATGCTCACGTGGTGACTCAAAGTC
>CAZQTE010000354.1:0-6329 GCA_964595615.1 uncultured Saprospiraceae bacterium | reverse complement strand
AGAAGAAAAAATTACTACGCATTATGGCTCAACTTATTAAATCACTTTTACTTACTGTTTCAAAATTCTCAAAACTCCAAGACTGACATTCTCAACATATAAATTCACAAAGTAAACTCCAGCTGCAAAATCTGTTAAATCTGTCTCAAAAGTTCCACTTATAAAATTTTGACGCTGTTCTTCGTAAATTTTACGACCTAAAATATCTCTGACTTCTACGCGTACATCATCGCTTTTTTGCATTTCTACTTCTAAATAAAACTTTCCTTGAGTAGGATTAGGACTAAGGGTAAATGTTTCTATTAAATCACTATTCTGAATATTTGTATTACCTAAATAGAAATTTATGGAGACAGAACAGCCATTGGAGTCCATTACATTTACAGTATTATCGCCTTGTGTAAGATTGAGACCGAAAGTTCCTGTGTCTCCATTTGACCAAGATATATTATAACCACCACCTGAATATGGTGTTCCTCCTTCTACTTCAATTTCTGCCGTACCTGTTTCGTGATTTATATTTAAAAGTTCTGCGTTTAATTCTGTCGGCTCACTAATGACAAAATCTTGTGTAGACAGCTCACAGCCATTAAAGTCAAAAATGGTACAGGAATAAGTATCTGGACTAAGACCACTCACTGTACTATTATTGGGTAATGTGAAATTAGACCAGTTATACAAATATGGAGCTGTTCCTCCTAAGACTTCTAAGGTGATTTCCCCCTCATCCGTATCAAAACAAGGAGTGTCCGTGACTATGAAATCAGTTAAAGTCAGGACATCATCTGGTTCTGTGATTTCAATTGCTAGGGTGTCAATGATTCTTACACATTCATTCGCGTCAGTGATGGTCACCCCATAAAAACCTGCTGGTAGATTACTAATGTCTTCATTTGTTTCATTTGTAGTCCACGCATAATTATAAGGAGGCACACCTCCCTCAACACTTATATCTATCATACCATTAGCATCTCCTTTACAGGCATTTTCCGTTAAGTCTGCTGTATAAGTAATCAAAGAAGCGGGTTCAAATATAGACCTAGAGTCTGTTGTTGTACAGCCCATAGCGTCTGTTATTGTAACAAAATAGCTTCCTGCTGAAAGATTGCTTAAACTTGGAGCAATCGAGATAGAGTCACCTAATTGGTCTTCCCAATAGTAAGAATAAGGAGCTGTTCCTCCAAGTACATTTATGGTTAATCCTCCATTGTTAGACCCAAAACAATCTACATTTTGTATATCATCAGGATTAGTAAAAGTATTCAAACTATTGGTATTATTGACCTCTATATTTTCTAATACCTGCATGCAG
The DNA here is from genome assembly GCA_964595615.1 of uncultured Saprospiraceae bacterium. GTDB lineage: Bacteria > Bacteroidota > Bacteroidia > Chitinophagales > Saprospiraceae > JAHDCG01. The sequence continues at coordinate 5,017 of CAZQTE010000354.1, read as the reverse complement.
CCGTAATTGTCTGTAACTGTTAGACTATGCATGCCGACGCTTATCGGGCGACAAATTTCGCGTGTATCCGTTGTCCCATTTTCTGTATCATTCCATAGGAAAAAGAAAGGGGCACTACCACCTTCTATATCAATACAGATACTATGATTACTATTGTCACAATCACTAAATTGCTCACTTTCTGATAATGTTAGAAGTTCACGTTCCTCCTCAACTTTGACAAAATGCACGATTTCACAGCCTAATGCATCTGTTACAGTTGCTGTGTATTCATCTGGTGCGACATCATAGATAATGGTTTCTGTATCATTTGTATTCCAAAGAACCTCATAAGGCAATTGACCACCAGTTAATATTAATTCAATGCTATCTGCTGCTAAAACAGTTTCGCAATTTATTTCATCATCAGAGAAAATATTATCATTAGCGGAAAAAGGACTGGCTTCGCCTACATTAAACACAGGACTTTCAACAGTACATCCATTACTGTCTGTTACATCCAATGTGTAGTTACCCGCAGGGATGTTACTTAAATCTTCTTGAATGCCACCATTGCCATTCCAGGTGAAATTATAAGGTGCTAGACCACCCGTTACATTTAAATCAATTTTACCTGTTTCAGTACCTGCACAAATTACGCTATCAATACTAACAATTTGAAAATTGATTAATGGAGGTTCAATAATTTCGATATTTTCCTCAATTCGATAACAGCCATCTGCGGCAGTCACCGTCACCGTATAATTTCCAGCTGGTAAATTTTCAACGATTTCAGTATCCATTCCATTTGACCACTCATAATCATAAAAAGGCATTCCGCCAAAGGCATTTAGAGCAATGCGTCCAGTTGTTGCTCCATTACAATTAGGGTGATCAATAGTGTTGGTTAAAGTGATGGGTTGTAACGCAGTTATTTCAATACTATCCACGAATTGACAATTATCTGCATCTGTTATTGTCACGCTGTACATACCATCAGAAACATTTGCTAAGTCTTCTGTTGTATGACCATTACTCCAGACAAATTCAAAAGGTGCATTTCCTATTAAACTTGATTGATTTAGAGTAACTAGACCGTCTGTACCACCAAGACAAGAGGCTTCAGTTGTCGTGTAATCCGCATCTACAGCAAGAGGAGCTACTAAAGTAAAACTATCCTGTAGAACACAATCATTAGCATCTGTAATTGTGACGCCATACATTCCTTCTGCCAGATTGAAATTAGCAAAACTAGTCACGTTGTTACTCCAATTAAAGGTGTAAGGAGTCATTCCTCCCGTAGTCATCACCGAAAGCAATCCATTTTCCGCACCAGCACAAGAAGGATTATTTTCTAAAGCTGAATTAATCATTAATGGCGCAGGTTCTGTAAAGTTTATATTCTCAATTACACTTGAACAGCCATTTAAGTCTGTAACCGTTACAGAGTAATCTCCCGCTTCTAGATTTTCTATTTGATAATCATTACTTCCATTATTCCAAAGTACCTCATAAGGTGCAGAACCTCCAATAGCTGAAATACTCAGCATACCATTAGCATCACCAGTACAAGAAATTTCTGTTTTATCTAAAATTTCCGTTTCGATAGGTAGAGGTGCTGAAATAGAGTAGGAAATATTATCATAGACACAATTATTAGCGTCTGTAACTGTAGCATTATAGGTGCCGACACCAAGTTCATCTAATATAAGACCACTATCCCCATTATCCCATTCAATAGAAAAATTAGGAGTACCACCAACGATTATTAATTCTACAAAACCATCTTCGATTTCTGCACAACTTGCATTACCAAATGCATAAGGTTTGACGATAACACTATCAGGCTCGCTTATTTCAAAATTATTTAAAATGCTTTCACAATCATTATCACTAATAGTGAGAGAGTACATTCCTTTTTCTAGATTTTCAGCATCTTCAGTTGTTTTTCCATCGCTCCATTGATAAGTTGGATTATCCCCAAATACTGAAAGGTAAATTCCTCCATTTTCGGCACCATAACAATTGATATTATTAATACTATCAATTTGAGCAATTGCAGCAGGACCATTGACTAGGGTCATTGGAATTTCCGTTGCACAAACCGCACCTCCAGAACTGTCTGTTACGGTAATACTATAAGCTCCTTGCGGTAAATTTTGTAAAATAAAACTACCAGAATTTCCACTAACTGAGCCACTAGTTACTCCAGACCAAGCATAGGTGTATGGAGCAACACCACCCGCGGGGCTTAGAATAATCTGACCGTCACTACCGCCACAAGTGCTTACATTTTGAGATGTAACAGCAATGGGTTCAATACCACCACCAGCGGTAATAGTTATTGATTCTTCTGTAGAGCAACCATTTGAATTTGTTAGAAGAACTGTATGTGTTTCCGTTTCTCCTGCGGTATCTGGAGCTGTAATTTGTGTTGAGGCTATGTCAGAACCTGTTGTCCATGAATAGGAATTAGGAGGACTACTAGAGTCATTATTATAGGCGGAGAGAGTTTGTGTGGTGCCAACACACATTGTCGTGCTACCCACAATAACTGGCTCCGGAACAGGATTGACAGTTACCGAAACAGGGATTACGTCAAAGCAATTATCTGGACTCGTTGCAACGATGAAATAAACAGAATTTTCACTAGGGCTTAAGATAGAACTAGTTAATTCATTATTTCCATTTGGTGGCAACGAACTATGGTAGGATAGTGAGTAATTAGTTTGATGTTGATCAATAAAAGGATAATCTGCTAAGTCTACATTTTCTCCAGCGCAAATTGAAATATTGTAGGTTTGGTCAGTTTCAGGTGTGGGTAAAATAGTTAAACTTACTTTCGCCCGTTCTTCTGATGTACAGCCAAATGGATTAACTTCTTCTACGAAAAAATCAATCTCTATAGGTGTAGAACTAGTATTGATTTGTGCTGTAGGAGTATAAATATTTCCGATATTGACTAAGTTTCCTCCTACTAAGGAATCGTACCAATAAATTTGTCCAAAGAAGAGACCTTGTGCATAAATGTCATTTGTCTCACCAGAACAAGCAGAATTTCCTTGTACCTGCGGCATTGGTAACAAATCGTCATCCGCAGGATTACAATTGGCATCAAAGCCATCACAAGGCGTTTCTATTGCACCAGGATTAACAAAGCTGAAGAAGTCATTGCAATCGCCACCTGAGAGGGTGTAATTGGGAGGTGGCGTATTAAAACAACTTGAGATAGTGCGGTCAGATTGTCCGTAGCTATCTCCATCGTTATCTAGGTAAAATAGATTATCAGGATTTCCAGCCAAAACCGAACCATGAAAAGCAATATTATCCAGTGCGGTATCTCCAGTTGCTCCAAATTGTTTACTTGTAACGAAGCGGAATTGGACGGTTTCTCCATCATAATCAGACAAATCAATATTAGTGCGTATCCATTCTTCTCCACGATTTCCAGTAACATTCCATAGATTTTGCCAAGATTGTCCGTTTAATGTAACTTGTAGCTTTATCTCTTTTGCCGTTGTCCCATTCATCATATAATTAAAAGAGAAATGACAATCGCCACTTTCTGCAATAACAGTAATACATTGAGAATATAAATGTGCTTCCCAGCCAAAACCTCCATTACAAGAACTTTCAAGATAGATATACTTTCCGTTTGGATTCCCGTCTGCATCTGTATTGGGACCGGTATTAGCGGTCGGAGTCGCGCCTTGATTCACTAACCAATCGGTATCATCACCTGTTATATTAAACCAATTTCCAGTAATTTCACATTCTGCTAAACAGCTATTTGGACACAAATTTTGACTTTCAAAATCTTCCATTAATGTCGCACTAGGAGGGCTGCAAAGGGTTGTTATTTCAAAAGGGCAAGAATAATCAGAAAAGCCACCTGTACTACAACTTTCGCGGAGATAAATCTCATATTCTGTACTAGGTAAAAGTCCTGTTAGAGTGTAAGGAGGACAGCCAATATTTAGACTCGTACCTGTGCCTGGAGTAAAACCTGGCGCGCCATATTCTAATTGTGTATTTGCACAACCATTGCCATTTTGCCATTCTAGAGTAGTAAAAGTACTATCAATAGCAGTTGTATAAATGAAATTTGGAACAGCACAAACGAAAGGGGAGAACACCATTTCAAAATATTGTAAAGCTCCTTCGGATGCCAGAGCATCATCACAAATATTGAGTGTCCAAGTACCATTAGGACTACCAGTATCAAAGCTACTGAGATTTTCTTCGGGCAAGTAGGAGCCTGTAAAAGGGGCTAGTCCAAGAGCAACGGGAACAGCATTACAAGACCCTGATTTAAGGTCAGAGACGAAGGTCGTATAGTCAGAACAGCTCGGGCTTGATAATCCATAATTATCGCCACCACTACCATTATCTGTACTCAGCTCTACAATTTGGCCAGAGGGAGATGTCAAGTAAATATCTAAATCTGCATTCCACGTATGGTCAATAATTAAACGAATTTCTTCTAAGTAAGTATCTGTACCGAGGATACCTGTTTCTCCAGATACATTAATTGAAAAATCTTGGCAAGTGAAGTCTGGTAAAGCTAAATTTAACTGACAATCACCATTGTTAAAAGAAGGCAAAACTGCATCAAGCGTAGGAGAAGTAAAAGAGAAGGCCTTGCCCGTTATACTAAGAATAACGAGTAAGCAAATGTAAAGTGAGGCTGTAGAGCGTAAACTTTCTTTCATATATTGTATTTCCGGTCAATGGTCTTGGTTGAGATTGGGATAATAAAGCTCTCTAAAATAGAGTTTGTTCTGTTTTAGTTTGGATAGATACCGGGGAAGATTTGTTAACTAAGATTTATATCTAATAATCAGGATTTTCTTAATATCATAAAAACGGATAAGCTATATTTTGTTCACATAGAATATCGCAAATATACGGAGAGTTTTCCAAGCTGCGATAATTGTATGGTTTTTTTGACTATTAAATGTCAGATGAATAAGGAAATTAATAAAAATATTTGTCATTTTTTAATTAAAAATGATTGAGAGTGCTGGTGTTTAAAGCA
>CAZQTE010000353.1:2821-6341 GCA_964595615.1 uncultured Saprospiraceae bacterium | reverse complement strand
AAGGTTGTAAAAATTTTTCATGTTTTTGTATTTTAAATTTTAATTAAAAAAAATTTCTTTGAAAGAAGCAGTAAGATTTACTTATTGATTTTATACTGCTTATTCGTGATTTGTGTGAATCTCCATAAGGTTATTAATAGGGTTGAAAAAAGTGAGAAAAGACAAACCAATATTTTATTCTACCAACTCACCGACAAACCTAACTCATGCGTCGAACCAAAATTAGGTCCATACTGCTGAAAGAAATTGGTGAAAGCATAACCGAATTTGAGAATATTATCTCCTGTATCCCACATAAGACCTACATCAAGACCTGCTGCTTTAGAGGAAGTTCCATGCAGTCCTACCCAAAAGGTTTCTTGGTAATTATACCGCAAGCGAGCAGAAATGAGTAAAGGTATATTTTCGACATAACGGACTTCTACGGAAGGCTCCAAAAATGAACCGTCGTATAATTCTAAATAAGAACCGGCTATGGCGTAATAATGACGTACGCGTTTGGTGCTGACAGAATTTTGTTCATCTCTAAAATCGAGATTTAAGCCAAATACTTGAGGGATATTTACGCCGAAGTAATATTTTTGATTTAAATAAACCGTTGCGCCACCACCAAAATCTGGAAAAATTTTAGTTACTGCTCCGTTATTTAATTCTCCTGGTTCTAAGAAATTTAACTTATCTCCATTTATTCGATATTGCACAATACCACCCGTCAATCCGACAGATATTAAGACATCTCGTCCCGCTTGAATACCGTAAGCTGCCTTACCATAAGCTCCGGTAAAACTTGTCGGACCTGTTTGGTCATTGATAAAATTAGCACCAACTAAGAAATTATAATCCTCATTCCAATTAGAGAAATAGGCATTCATTGTATTTGGTGCGCCTTCTACTCCTGCCCATTGATAGCGATAACGCATACCTGCCTGAGTCGGCAAGTCGTACTTCATGTAATCCCCATTGATGAAAGAAGGATTAAATGTATTTTCATTTTGAATTAAAAACGGTAGTTGTTGTGCACCCACATTGTGTTGAGTAAACAAAAATATAGTTAGTAGCACTACTGTTTTTATCGTGTAGGACAAGTTCATTATTGCTTTTTTTTAATTTCGAAAAGAGCAATGATTTCAGAATATTACTATTCTAAAATCATTGCATTTCCTGTGCTTTTTATCTTACCACTGTAATTGGTCCTTCGCGCGTACCTCCGTCTGCACCCATCTCAAGGTAATAGTAGTAGGTACCTTCTGGTAAAGGTTGTCCTTCTCTATTCATTCCGTTCCATTCGTTTTCGTAAGACTCGACACTATAAAGAACAGCCCCCCAACGGTTTACAATAGTCATACGACGAACAGGTCTATCCAAAATGCCAGGAATAATCCAGACATCATTCAAGCCATCACCATTTGGACTGATTGCATCAGGAATGATGAGCTCATCAATGGTAATCGTTAAATTGACTGTTGCTGTATCACAAATCTCTGGACAATCTTCTGCACATATCACGTAAGTAAATTCGTCCGTCGTTGCTGCTAAATTAGTCGCTTCGTAGGTAAATGAACCGTCTAAATTTAGATTTGTAATTCCACTCTGTGGAGGTGTAATAACTTGAGCGGTTAAGTCGTCAAACTCGCCACTTTCGTCATTTGTGGTAACATCTTCTGTAAATATTTGCCCAAAAATGACTTCATATTCATCATTTTCCGCGAAGAGACTACTATCGTCGATTGGTTCTCCCATACATGGTATACAAACTGTGCCATCACAATCAGAAATCATTTCGACATCATTGATGGTACACTCGTCGCCATCATCGCAAGAGAAAGCAGTTGTTGGTGCATTGCTACAATCAGCAGGTAATGCCTCACATTCACAAGTATTAGTATTGTAAGTTTCGATGCCATTTGTGCAGTCTCCGTCATCTACACAAGTTGTAGGGTCAGGTACATCTACTTGTAAACATTCACAAATGTCCGCGTCCCATACTTCTGTACCGTTTGTGCAATCACCATCGTCTGTACAAGGTGTCGGCGGAGTGCCTGCTACACATTCGCAGCTCGCTTCATCCCAAAGCTCTACCCCATTTGAACAAATACCATCATCACAATCTGGAACTGTAAGAATATTCTCACATTCACAAGTTGCCTCATTATAACTATCAGCAGTGAATTCACAGTTGTCATTACAATTAGGTATTGTTAATATGTTCTCGCATTCACAATTTGCCTCATTGTAAGTATCTTGTGTATCTACACAGCCGTCATCGCAAGTTGGTATCGTTAGAATATTCTCACACTCACAATTTGCTTCGTTATAACTATCAGCAGTATCAGGGCAACCGTCGTCACAGTTTGGAGGTGTTAAAACATATACACAATCACATATATCCTCATCATAAGTGTCTGTGGTAAATTCACAGCCATCATCACATATCTCAGGAGTGATTGGGTTGTTTTCACATTCACAATTCTCGGCGTTGTAGACATCTGCGGTCAGGCAGTTATCATCATTACAATCTGGTTCGACTAAGATGTTTTCACATTCACAGTTTGCCTCATTGTACGAGTCTTGTGTATCTGCACAGCCGTCATCGCAAGTTGGTATCGTTAGAATATTCTCACACTCACAGTTTGCTTCGTTATAACTATCAGCCGTGTCAGGGCAACCGTCATCACAGTTTGGTGGCGTTAATACATAGACACAATCACATAAGTCCTCATCATAAGTATCTGTGGTAAACTCACAGCCGTCATCACATGCTCCAGGTTCGATTGGATTGTTTTCACATTCACAATTCTCAGCGTTGTAAACATCTGCTGTGAGGCAGTTATCATCGTCACAGTCTGGTTCGATTAAGATGTTCTCACACTCACCTGTTACAGCATTGAAAGAATCTATTGTGAATTCACAACCATCGTCACAATCTGGTTCGTCTAAAATATTCTCACATTCACAAGTTGCTTCGTTATAAGTATCTATTGTGAATTCATTGCCGTCATCACAATCTGGTTCGATTAAGATATTGTCGCATTCACAGTTCGCTTCGTTATAGCTATCTGTAGTAAATTCACAACCATCATCACAATCTGGAATATTTAAAGTAAACACACAATCACATAAGTCTTCGTCATAAGTATCCGTTGTAAATTCACAGCCGTCATCACATGCTCCTGGTGTAATTGGATTGTTTTCACATTCGCAAGTTTCAGCATTATAGACATCTGCTGTGAGGCAGTTATCATCATCGCAATTTGGCTCAACTAAGACGTTTTCACATTCACAAGTTGCGGCATTATAAGAGTCTTGCGTATCTGCACAGCCGTCATCGCAACTTGGTTCTACTAAGATGTTCTCACACTCGCAGTTCGCTTCGTTATAATTGTCAGTAGTAAATTCGCAGCCGTCGTCACAGTTTGGTACTGTTAAGACATTTTCGCATTCACAAGTTGTTTCATTATAAGAGTCAGCAGTATCTGCACAGTTGTCGTCGCAATTTGGAGTTGTTAGAATATTCTCACAC
>CAZQTE010000353.1:0-2721 GCA_964595615.1 uncultured Saprospiraceae bacterium | reverse complement strand
AGCAGTATCTGCACAGTTGTCGTCGCAATTTGGAGTTGTTAGAATATTCTCACACTCACAATTTGCTTCATTGTAACTATCGGTAGTGTTCTCACACCCATCGTCACAATCTGGAATAGTTAAAGTAAACACACACTCACATAAATCTTCGTCGTAAACGTCCGTTGTAAACTCACAGCCGTCATCACATGCTCCTGGTGTAATTGGATTGTTTTCGCATTCGCAATTTTCCGCATTATAGACATCTGCAGTTAGGCAGTTATCATCATCGCAATTTGGCTCAATTAGTGTGTACTCACATTCCCCTGTTTCTGCATTGAAGCTATCAATTGTGAATTCACAGCCATCATCACAAGTTGGTTCATCTAAGATATTCTCGCATTCACAAGTCGCTTCGTTGTAAGTGTCGATTGTGAATTCATTACCGTCATCACAATCCGGTTCTACTAAGATGTTCTCACACGCACAAGTTGCTTCGTTATAACTGTCTGTTGTAAATTCGCAAGCATCATCACAATTTGGTTCAGTCAGTACATTCTCGCACTCACAATTCGCTACATTATAGGAGTCTGCAGTATTTGCACAGCCATCGTCACAATCTGGCGTTGTTAGGATGTTTTCACATTCGCAAGTTGCCTCATTGTAAGAATCCATAGTATTCTCACAGCCATCATCACAATCTGGAACTGTTAAGACATAAACACAATCACATATATCCTCGTCATAAGAATCTGTCGTAAACTCACATCCGTCATCACATGCACCTGGCGTAATTGGACTATTCTCACAAGAACAAGTCTCTATATTATAAACATCTGCTGTAAGACAATCATTATCGTCACAATCTGGTTCGACTAAGATGTTTTCACAATTACAAGTCGCAATATTATAACTGTCTTGAGTATCTGGACAACCGTCATCACAATCTGGTTCTGTTAAAATATTATCGCACTCACAAGTCGCTTCGTTGTATGAATCCGCGGTATCGACACAGCCATCATCACAGTTTGGTGTTGTTAGAATGTTTTCACATTCGCAAGTTGCAACATTATAAGAGTCTGATGTATTTGGACAATCATCATCACAATCAGGTGTTGTTAAGATGTTTTCACATTGACAGTTTGCAATATTATAGGTATCAACAGTATTGACACATCCATCATCACAGTTTGGTGTTGTTAGAATATTTTCACATTCACAAGTTGCCTCGTTATAACTATCTTCTGTATCTGGACAAGAGTCATCACAGTTTGGAACGGTTAGAATATTGACGCATTCACAGTTTTCCGTGTTATACGAATCCGCGGTATCTGCACATCCGTCATCACAGTTTGGCGTTGTTAGAATATTCTCACATTCACAAGTCGCACTATTATATGAATCGGCAGTGTCCGCACAACCATCATCACAGTTTGGTTCTGTTAAAATGTTTTCACATTCACAATTTGCCTCATTATATGTATCTGCTGTATCATCGCAGCCATCGTCGCAGTTTGGCGTTGTTAGAATATTTTCACATTCACAAGTTGCGATATTATATGAGTCAGCAGTATCTGGACATCCATCATCACAGTTTGGCGTTGTTAGAATATTCTCACATTCACAAGTCGCTTCGTTATAAGTATCTATTGTATTTGCACAGCCATCATCACAATCCGGTGTAACTAAGGTGTACACACAATCACACAAGTCTGTGTCATAAACATCCGTTGTAAATTCACAGCCGTCATCACATGCTCCTGGTGTAATTGGATTATTTTCACATGCACAAGTTTCTATATTGTAAACATCAGCAGTCAAACAATTATCATCATCACAATCCGGTTGAGTGAGGATATTATCACATTGACAGGTTGCTTCATTGTAACTGTCAGCAGTATCTGCACATCCGTCATCGCAGTTTGGAGCGGTTAATATATTCTCACATTCACAAGTCGCTTCATTGTAACTGTCAGTCGTAAACTCACAAGCGTCATCACAATTTGGTTCTGTAAGGATATTTTCACACTCACAAGTTGCTATATTATAAGAGTCCGATGTGTTGGGACAATTATCATCACAGTTTGGTATAACTAATTCATTCTCACATTGACAAGTAGCTGGATTGTACGAGTCTATTGTATTGATACAAGCATCGTCACAATCTGGTTCTGTAAGAATATTTTCACATTCACAGTCTATATCATTATAACTGTCTGCCGTAAAATCACAACCGTCATCACAGTTTGGAGTGGTTAAAATATTTTCACACTCACAAGTTGCTGCGTTGTACGAATCGGCAGTATCTGGACAGCCATCATCACAGTTTGGTGTTGTTAGAATATTTTCACATTCACAAGTCGCTGCATTGTAAGAGTCGGCAGTATCTGGACAGCCGTCGTCACAATTTGGCTCTGTGAGAATATTCTCACATTCGCAGTTTGCTTCATTATAACTATCAGCGGTATCTGGACAACCGTCATCACAATTTGGGGTGTTTAGGATGTTTTCACAATCACAGGTAGTTGCATTGTAGGAGTCTACGGTATCATCGCAATTGTCATTACAGTCTGGTTCGACTAAAGTGTTTTCACAATCACAGGTGATAGGGTCATAGCTATCTGTGGTATCATCACATCCGTCGTCGCAGTTGGGTTCTGTGCCAGTGACTTCCCATGTACAGCTTGTAGTGTTGAAGGTTGCTGTTTCGTAGCAAGCAGTTGTTGGTTCAGTAGGTTGCGT
>CAZQTE010000352.1:0-6378 GCA_964595615.1 uncultured Saprospiraceae bacterium | reverse complement strand
ACTTTCCTTAAATTTGCTAATCTTATTATTTATTTGGCATTTCCTATTCCTACTGTTAATCACAAGCAAATTTTCGGTTTCCTACAGATTTACTAAGTTCTTATTCCCAAATTTCACAAAATCAGTACTGTACACAGCTTTTTCATTTCACTTTAAGTGAAATGAAAATACTTTTATGTATCAGATTTACTTGAGGAAATTTTGATAAGAACAACTATTGTATCTATAACAACAAAACAAACATTAGATTTTGCACTCAATTTAGAAAGCAAATTCTAACATTTCATACAAATTAGTAGCTCATGTATCAATGCAAGTCTTTAGTAGTAACAATACTGTTATTAATATTCGCTCCGATTACCACCTTCGCATGTGGATATGCTTATCTATCCCAATGCTCTGATTTTGTTCGTATCAACTCAGACGGCAATATAGTAGACCACCAGCTGGCCTTTTGTACTTATCGAGCAATTTTCCAAAACAAAGATTTTGGAACAGTAGAAAGTCTTTCAGTAGATTTAGTAGAAACCAACACCTGGGAAAGCTGTGACAATGATGTAATGGCAGCACATTTTTACTATCGCATTTATCCAATCGGCACCAGCCCAGGTGCCTTTAATGATTTATCTATAAATAATCTTATCAGTGAAGGTACGGGAACTTATCGTACAAAAAAATACGAAAGCACAGAGACTCTAAACGTTCTGGACGGTCTCTCTGGAGGCAGCTATGTCTTTGAAGTTTACATTGAGTCAGATGTTGACACCGATAATAGCGGTATTCCTAATGCATTTTTGGCAACGGATAACAACGGAAATTACTTTCAAGCATTTTTCACTATTGAAGGAGGAAGTACAGGAGGAGATTTAATGGTAGACTTTCAAAATCAAACAAATGTATCTTGTCGCAATGGTAATGACGGCTCAGTAAGTGCAGCAGCCTTATCGGGAACAGCACCTTATACTTACGCTTGGTCCAATGGTACTACGACAAGTACTAACACAGGATTAGCAGCAGGACAGTACTTCGTAACGGTAACAGACTCTCTAAATTTAACTGGAGCAGCATCGGTAACCATCCTAGAACCCGCAAGTCTGCAAGCTATTGCAACCGCAAGCAATGCCTCCTCTGCGAGTGCTACGGACGGAACGGCTATGTCCAATCCTTCTGGTGGAACACCTCCATATTCTTTCCTTTGGTCAAACAATGAGACATCTGCCTCTATTAATAATCTAAGCGCAGGTGATTACACAGTAACTGTCACAGATGCTAACAATTGTACAGTCTCACAGAATGTAACGGTAAGTTTTTCTACTAGTGGTGGTCCAACTGATTATTGTACAGCTAGTGGAATTTTTCCTTGGGTAGATTGGATGACAAATGTCGAGTTTGCAGGAATTAATAATGCTTCAACGAAAGCTCCATATACAGATTACTCTGACCAAAATGCATTGGTAAGTACAAGTGGTTCTTACGAAATTAATATTGAGAATGGCTTTAGCTGGCAAACTTATGATGAATATTTTCGTGTATGGATTGATTACAATCGCAATGGTACATTTGAAGAACCAGCAGAAATTGCATTTTCCTCTATTCTTAATGCACCACCATTAGGAAGTGCAGGTGGTATGGTAACGGGAAATATTCAAATACCTTCTAATGCTTCCTTAGGCTCTACAAGAATGCGTGTCAGTTTAAAACGCGGTGCTTATGCTTCACCTTGTGAAAGCATTCCAAATGGAGAGGTGGAGGATTACTCTGTGACAATCGAACAAGGCGGACCTGTAGCCTGCGATATTTCTGCGAGTGCAATGAATATCAGCTGTAATAATTCAGGAACATCTGACGACCCAATGGATGATACTTTTTCTTTTGAACTAAGTGTCACGGGAGTGGGAACAGGAAGTGGTTGGATAGCGGATGTAAATGGTACGCCTATCACTGGAACTTATGGAACAGCGATTAGTATTGGTAATCTACCGATTGCAAATGGTGATGTCCTAATTACAGTAACAGATAATGGTGATAGTCAATGTTTAGATAGTTTAACAATCAGTCCTCCTATGACTTGCTCTAATGGTTCTAACTGCTCAATTGTTACTGCCATTTCTAATATAGTTTGTGATGATAATGGGACAAATGGAGATGATACAGATGATACATTCACTTTCCTATTAGACGTAACGGGAACAGATACTGGTAGTGGTTGGATTGCTTCATATAATGGTTCAATGATGACTGGTTCTTATGGAATTCCTGTGGTAATTGGACCTTTCCCTATCTCTGTTGGAGATGTAGATATTAGTGTACAAGATAATGAAGAAGCAACTTGTATTTCTATGGAAACTGTTTCTCCACCAAGTACTTGTTCTGTTGCGCCAACGCTTGGAGAGGAAAATTGTGCATCTATAAGCGCATTTCCTTGGTTTGATTGGATTGCAGGTGTTTCCTTGGGCACAATTAATCAGTCTTCCTCTAAATCACCTTATAGTGACTTCACTAGCAGCAGTACGGACTTAGAACAAGGTTCAAGCATAGATATTACTTTGACATCTGGTTTTAGTTGGTTTACTTATAACGAATATTGGAGTGTTTGGATTGATTACAATCAAGATGATATCTTCGACGAAACTACAGAATTAGTTTATTCTACCAATTTTCCGGCACCGCCAAATGGCACTTTGACATTCCCTACAACTGGACAAATCACCGTCCCAGCAACAGCCCTCTTAGGTAGTACAAAAATGCGTGTGACCATGAAACGCGACTCAGCACCAACAGCTTGTGAAGAAGTTCCTTTTGGAGAAGTAGAAGATTACACTGTAAATATTATCGCTGCTGGCGCTAATCCTTATGCTGTTAATCACATATTACGTTTGGAAGTAAATGAAGTAGAAGAAAAGGCAGATATTAACTTTTACGGTTTAATTCCTGCGGAAATGATTGGAGCAGATATTGAAAAATCTTATGATGGTTCTGCATATTTTACTTTGTCAGAAAATAGTCCAGAGGAAATTGGTGACAACTCTATTCATTTACGCGAAATGGATTATGATTTGGAAAAAGGAAGTAACTATTACCGCGTTAAAGTGACGGCTGGTGACGGTTCTGTGCTATATAGTAATCCTCAGTTGGTTTACTTTGAACCTAAACCTGATTTCACTCTATATCCAAATCCTGCACAAGACTATGTGATGATTGATTTGCCAGAGATGAATGGGGAGTCTGTGGAAATCTCAATTATCGGGCAATTTGGTCAATCAATTACAAAGAAAACTTTTGAGTCACAGAATGAGCGTGCTTTGCGTATTTCAACTGAAAATTTAATTGACGGGCTTTATTTTGTTAGAGTTCAGATTGAAGGGAAGCGTGTGGTTGGTAAACCGCTTATGATTTTTAGATTGTAGAATATCTCAGCAACCCTAATAAGAACAGCGTCTTCCATTCATTTGGAAGACGCTGTTCTTGTTTAAACTCACAGGCTAACAGTCATCTTCAAGATGCCTTTTAGCTCTATCTGTGAAATCAATGTAATGTGTTCTAAAGTTAACAGGCACTTTGAAAGTGATGTTAACCACACTTGAATTTGAGTTTGAATCTTGCATTTGAATTTTAACGCTTCTCAATCCACTCCCGCGCCCCAACAAACGCCGCCACCCAAGGACTAACCGCATCCCGTCTCCCCTCTGGATAATTCGCCCAATTCCACTGAAAAATCGAACGCTCAATATGCGGCATCGTCACCAAATGACGACCGTCAGCGCTGCAAACCATAGCCGCATTATAATCACTGCCATTTGGATTGGCAGGATAACCAGCGTAGCCGTATTTGCCAACGATATTGTAGTTTTCTTCTGCCATAGGTAGGACAAATTTACCCTCTCCGTGGGAAATCCAAACACCCAACTGCGTACCCGCTAAGCCACTCAACATCACTGAATTATTCTCTGGAATAACGACAGAAGTAAAGCCGCTTTCGTGCTTTTGAGAGGTATTGTGCGCCATTGCTGACTTTTCAGAATGCTCTGGATTTATCAAATCCAACTCAATGAAAAGCTGACAACCATTACAGATACCAACCGATAAAACATCATCGCGCTTAAAGAAATTATCTAAGGCCGTTTTAGCTTTTTCATTGTACATAAATGCACCCGCCCAACCTTTCGCCGAACCTAATACATCACTATTCGAAAAGCCACCAACTGCGCCCAAGAACTGAATGTCTTCCAAAGTCTCGCGACCAGAAATTAAATCGGTCATGTGCACATCTTTCACATCAAATCCTGCGAGATACATCGCATTTGCCATTTCACGCTCGGAATTACTTCCTTTTTCGCGTAAGATTGCGGCTTTTGGACGTGGCTTACTGCTATCGATTTTTGGTAATTGCCCTGTGAAGTTTGCTGGAAACTTGTAAGTTAATGGCTGCGCTTTGTAATTATTAAAACGCTCGTCTGCTTGACCATTTGCAGTTTGCTTTTGGTCTAAAAGGTGAGATGTCTCAAACCATACATCACGTAAAGCTGCTACATCGAAAGTGTGTGTTTCGGTCTCGTTATTAGTGATGCTGACCGTACCGCTGTCATTGACTTCACCAATTTTGAGGTAATCGACGCCGAGGGATGCTAAATAAGCCCCTGCCACTTTGTCTTTCGCTTGGAAAATAACGCCACTATTTTCTGCAAAGAGCATTTTAACAGTGTCGTACTCCCCTGCTTCTGATAAGTCAATCGTTGCACCCAAATCATTTTCCGCAAAACACATTTCCAAAATAGTCGTCAACATACCACCCGCTGAGATGTCATGTCCTGCGACTATTCTATCGTCTTTTATCAATTGTTGCAAAGCATTGAATGCCAATGCGAAGTATTCTGCACTCTTAACGGTTGGTGCTGTAGTACCGATTTTATTCTGTGTCTGTGCGAAAGAAGAACCACCTAAAGCAAATCTATCTTGCGATAAATTGAGGTAGTAAATATCACCACCATTTTTCTTAAATACTGGCTCAATGATGCGGGTAATATCGCTACAATTCGCGCCAGCTGAAACAATAACGGTTCCCGGTGCGATGACCTCTTCATTCGGGTATTTCTGCTTCATAGAGAGCGAATCTTTCCCCGTCGGAACATTCACACCTAAAGCAATCGAAAAGTCTGAAATCGCTTCTACTGCTTCGTACAAACGTGCATCTTCGCCCTCATTTTTACAAGGCCACATCCAGTTTGCCGAGAGAGAGACAGATTTCAAACCGTCTTTTAAAGGTGCCCACACGATATTGGTCAAGGACTCTGCAATCGAGTTAATCGCGCCCGCTTTGGGATTTAACAAACCACTAATCGGCGAGTGTCCAATCGAAGTCGCAATCCCTTCTTTTCCTTCAAAATCCAATGCCATAACACCACAGTCATTCAAGGGCAATTGTAGCGCACCGACACATTGTTGCTTCGCCACACGACCACCGACACAACGGTCCACTTTATTCGTCAACCAATCTTTACAAGCCACCGCTTCTAAACGCAAAACTTGCTGAATGTAAGTCTGCAACATATCCGCGCTGTACTCAACATTTTCGTACTTGCGCTGGATAGTTTTATCGGTCATTATCGTCTTTGGCGAGCTGCCAAACATATCAGCCATGTCCAAATCCATTGGCTTTTTGCCCGTTGTCTTTGACTCGAAAGTAAAGCGATTGTCGCCCGTCACGTCACCTACTTGATACATCGGTGCGCGTTCGCGTTCGGCGATGCGATTGAGGGTTTCGAGGTCTTTTTCGGCGATGACTAAGCCCATGCGCTCTTGCGACTCGTTGCCAATTAATTCTTTTGCGGAGAGTGTTGGGTCACCAACTGGGAGTTTGTCGGTATCAATCAAACCGCCCGTTTCTTCTACCAATTCTGACAAACAATTCAAGTGTCCGCCTGCACCGTGGTCGTGGATAGACACGATTGGATTGTGCTCACTTTCCACCAAACCACGTACCGCATTTGCGACCCGTTTTTGCATTTCTGGATTAGAACGTTGTACAGCATTCAACTCAATACCTGTGCTAAACTCTCCCGTATCCGCCGAAGATACTGCCGCACCTCCCATTCCAATACGGTAATTATCGCCACCCAAAACGACAATTTTATCGCCTTCTTTTGGCGTGTCTTTTATGGCTTGGCTGGCTTTTCCGTAACCGATACCGCCTGCCATCATGATGACTTTATCAAAGCCTAATTTACGTACCGACGCCTCTTCATCGTGTTCAAAGGTCAAAACAGAACCCGAAATCAAAGGCTGCCCAAATTTATTCCCAAAATCAGACGCACCGTTCGATGCTTTTATCAAAATATCCATTGGTGTTTGATACAACCAAGGACGCGCATCCATTGCCTT
>CAZQTE010000351.1:0-6394 GCA_964595615.1 uncultured Saprospiraceae bacterium | reverse complement strand
TTACTCTAGTTGAATGACAAACAATGCAAACAAATTTATCGCAATGCATTTAAACCTGCTTTTATTAAATCTTGAACAGTACTAATATCCTTCTGTTCCTTCAAAATTTTATTAAGAGCTTTCTGTGCAGGTATCTTAGAAAAGCCTAAACCTACCAATGCCATTAACGCCTCATTTCTCATGGTATTGTCTACCGCTGACGCTGGTGTCAGACTAATGACATCTCCTCCGTCTTTCAGTATCTTATCCTTTAAATCTAAGATAATACGCTTGGCTGTCTTAGGACCAACACCTTTTACTTTCTTAAATGCACTAACGTCTTCTCCTATGATGGCAGATTTGATTTCATCAGGAGTCATAGATGATAACATAACCTGAGTCGTAGAAGGACCTACACCACTAACAGACAATAATAGACTAAACAATTGTCGTTCCGCATCGTCCGCAAAGCCAAATAAAGTTTGACTATCTTCCTTAACTAAGAAAGTTGTCAATATTTTTACACGCTCTAGTTTTTCAATTTGCGCGTAAGTATTGAGACTAATATTGACTTTATAGCCAATACCGCCTGTTTCTACTACGATGAAAGTAGGAGATTTGAAGGTTATTTCGCCTTTGATGTAATGAATCATTTTTTATTGCTTGTCAGTAAAGTAACAACTGATTATTTTACCGATTACATACTTCTTATGTTGGTAGTGGGTCAAAATGGTGGATGCTCACGTGGTGACTCAAAGTCACCTTGTGAGTAAAAGTTATGCATCAGTCGTTTTCATCCACTACCCTTATATTTTGGCGCAAAGATAACATTTGTTGGCAATCCAATTGGTACGTTGGATAAAGCTTTGTTTCTTTGCGGCTCAATAAACTTTACATAAGCAGTTTTACATATTTTACAATTTTTAAAATGAATATTCTAATACTTGGTGGCGGCGGACGAGAACATGCTTTTGCATGGAAGATGAAACAAAGCCCAAAATGTGATGCCGTTTTCATTGCCCCAGGTAATGCAGGAACAGCACAGATAGGAACGAATGTGGCTATTAGTGTGGAAGATTTTCCAGCTATTAAGTCTTTTGTTTTGGCTAATAAAGTTGAGATGGTGGTTGTAGGACCAGAGGTGCCATTGGTATTAGGTATCTGGGATTTCTTTGCGAATGATGATGACTTGAAGGATATATTTGTTCTTGGCCCTTCTAAGGCTGGTGCGGAAATGGAAGGGAGTAAAGCCTTTTCGAAAAAATTCATGGCAGAATTTAATATTCCTACTGCGGCTTATCGCGAATTTTCGGGAGAAGAAGTGGAGGAAGGTGTGGCTTATATTGCTACTCAAAGACCTCCAATTGTTTTGAAAGCGGATGGATTGGCTGCTGGTAAAGGAGTTTTGATTTTGCCAACAATAGAAGAAGCACAGGCTGAGTTGCGAGAAATGTTAGGAGGAAAATTTGGAACAGCAAGCTCACGTGTCGTCATAGAAGAATTTTTAGATGGAATTGAATTTTCGGTTTTTGTTTTAACTGATGGGAAAGATTATAAAATTTTACCTGTTGCTAAGGACTATAAGCGAATAGGAGAAGGTGATACTGGTTTGAATACTGGAGGAATGGGAGCAGTTTCTCCGCCGCCATTCGTGGATGATGCTATGATGAAGATGGTCGAAGACCGAATTGTTAAGCCAACAGTCAAAGGTATTCATGCACGTGGTATGAATTACGATGGTTTTGTTTTTATTGGATTAATCCGTGTGAATGGAGAGCCGTATGTTATTGAGTACAACTGTAGAATGGGAGACCCAGAAACAGAGGTTGTTCTGCCAAGATTAGAAAATGATTTATTGGACTTATTTTTAGCAGTACGTGATGGTAAACTGGCAGAGCAGGAAATAAAAGAAGATAAAAGAGCTGCAACAACTATATTTTTAGTGAGTGGAGGATATCCTGAAGCTTATGAAAAAGGTAAAGAAATGACAGGTTTTGAGGAAGTGCAAGATAGTATTCTTTTTCATGCTGGAACCAAAGAACTTAAGGGCAAAGTAGTGACAAATGGAGGACGTGTTTTAGCTGTAACTTCCTATGGTGACACATTCCAAGATGCTTTAGTTCTTTCTAATAAAAATGCAGCTAAGGTGAATTTTGAAAGTAAAAACTATCGTAAGGATATAGGATTTGACCTATAATTATGATGTACGAATTCAGATTTACAAAGCTTCGTAAATCTGAATTCGCATATATGGTAGTTTTATCTATGCTGCGGGTAAATCAAAAAAGAAAGTAGTACCTTCTCCTTGTTTACTGTCGTAATTAATATCTCCATCGTATTTTTCAATGATGTTTTTACAAATTGCTAAACCAATACCAGAACCTTCTTGTCGCGCTTTATTTTCTTGATAAAATAGATTGAAAACCTTCTCTCCATTAGCAGCGTCCATCCCAATTCCATTATCTTTTAGTGTAAAGTAGACTCGACCTTGGCTTAGGTGTGTACTGATTTGAATGTGTGGTGCTCGTTCACTGTATTTGATAGAATTTCCGATTAGATTCTGTAATAATTGAGTTAAATGTGCTTCTGTCATGCTTACATTTAATAAATTGACAGCTTCTATTCGAGCATTCTTTTTCTTAATCTGATTGTGCAAATTTTGCAGTACATCTTGGACTATATTTTTCGTAGAAATAGCTTCATTCCCAGATTGTTGCATAGTAATACCAGAGTACTCTAACAAAGAACGCAATAAACCATCCATACGTTTTACAGATGTTTGTACATAACCCATGTACTCATTTGCTTCCTCATTAAGGTCTTTTCCATATCTTCTCTGAATTAGATTTGTAAAGCTACCTATACTCCTCAAAGGTTCTTTTAAATCATGAGCAGCCACATAAGCAAACTGTTGTAACACTTCGTTTGACTCTTTTAATTTAACATTCTTGCGATTGATTTCTGCGTTCTTTACACGTAGACTGTTGTTATTGCGTCGTGCTAAAAAAGCAATTCCTCCAAATCCAATAGCCAAGACAAAGAATAAAGCCAAGAAACTCATAAAAGCTGTTCTCTCTTGTTTGTTTTGTAGGGCCTCAATTTCGCGCTGGCTCTTTTCAGAATGGTATTTAAACTCCATTTCTGTTATTGCTTTTGTACGTTCCTCATTAAATAAAGAGTCTCGTACTGCTGAATATCGTGATAAATGAAAGAGTGTTTTTTCTTGATTTTTTTCTAAATCATAAATCTTATATAATTCCTGATGATTTTTTTGCAGAAAATCTTTGAATGATTGTTTCTCAGATAAAGCTAAACTTTTTTCGAAGAATTTTTTTGCAGATATGACATCGCCTTCATTCATATACAACTCTCCCAACTTAAAATTCAAGTCGGTTTGTCCTCGTAGAGAAATGAATTGCTCGTTTTTAGTACACTCTATAAACAGGTCGTGAGCAGTATCAAAATCACCCTGCTGCGAATAGTTGTCCGCGAGATAAAACATACTTCTAGCAATCAATGGTTTGTGTCCAATAGATTGAAAGCATTCTAAGGATTTTTCAAACTTTTGTCGTGCCTCCGAAAAATTTTTATCCATATTGAGTATTTTTCCATAATCAAAAAATACAATTCCATTCAATATAGTATCCTTTGTCATTTTAGCTTTATCAACAGCTTCTTGAATGACTTTAAGTGCGCTTTCAGATTTTCCTGCTTCAGCATAAGTCAGCGCTAAAAATTGCATGGAGTGAATTACATATTCGTCATGATCTCGTTCTTCTGCAAGTTTTATAGATGCTAAAAAATTCTTTACAGCATTTTCGTAATCTCCAATATCTTTATGTAAGGAACCTAATCCGTGGTAGGTATTTTCTAAGGCGAGTTTGTTTTCAGTTTTGCGAGCAATGGCTAATGCTTTAAGGTAAAAATCTTTGCTTTCTTTGTACATAGTCTTACGACGATAAGTAATGGCAAGGTCATTATAGACGCTTAATATACGTTTCTCATCGCCCAATTGCTCGGCGTACTCTAATGCATAATTATAGTAAATGAGTGCGCTATCTTGTTGATTATGATTCTCGTAACAAAGTCCAATCTTAGAGTAAATTTTTAGTAAATCATCAAGGCTATAAATTTCTTCAGCTACAGCAATGGCTTCAGAACCAAGTTCTAAAACTTTTTCTAAATCTTGATAAACGTTGTCTTCCATTTGCTCTAATAGTAAACTAACTTCTTTTTGTTTAGCTATATCTACACTAACTTTCTTTCCGTAAAATGCATTTACAGAATTTACTAAACAGAAAATAAAGATGATTGGGGCTAAGTATCTTTTTCTCATATTCATAGTGTAATGGACTTAGTATTATGTTTACCAAACTAATTTGTGATTTTCTCATAAAGTCTAATAAAAATGGCATTCAACTAGTTCTTGCGTGTTTCCTTTGGTTTTTTTTAGAAATAAAACGGCGAAGTAATTTTTATTTACCCCGCCGTACCTCAATTAAACTTTACAGTTTACCATTCAAGACAGTATTCATTACCGTGCACCATCGTTTGGGTAGCGTAACCCTGTGATTGAAGTATATTCTTCACCTGACGATAGCTGTTGTAAGAAGTAGTACGGTACCTTTTCCCTCCTTTTACAGAAGTAGATTCTTCCCGTGATAGTACTGCTTTTTCTGGAAGTCGCTGCGCGAGTTCATGTAGTTTTGTCATAACATTAAAAATTACCTAGGTTAAAAAAAAATGGGGAGAATAGTACTCTTAATGAATCATAGTGGAAAAAAAGGGGAGTGGAGAGAGGGGAATTCATGACTAGTGATTGCAATAATCATTCCGAATATTGAAAAGAAAGTCAAAAAATATATTTTTTGCTATCACTCATGACAAGTCTGACAAAAAAAAGCAGTAAAGTCAATTTATTTGACTTTACTGCTTAAAAAAACTAGTTTATCAGCTGGAGCTGGAAGTATCTTCTTATCAGAATAGAGTCTATTATTCTGATAAAGTAAAATGGGGTAGCATCCTAATCACAATCTCTCAAGTCTTCGACATAGCAATCGCTACATTCAGATTCAGTCCAATTGAATTTATTTGTATTAATTACTTCGTTTGCTTTCCAGTTATCCATTTTTAAGGTGAAACGAGAACCATCTTTAGCAAAAATTTTCATGCGTCTGACATCTAGTGTCTTTTTATCTAAGGTTAAACGAAGTTTAGAGTATTCACTATCTCTATCTGTAGGTTTAAACTCAATTTGTTGAATAAGTTTATCACCTTCTCTAAATTCGTTCGAGAGATAATAAACATATTCCTCCTGTTCGTAGATGTTTAGTAAATCTTTAGGAGACATCATGCCTTCTCCCGCAAAATCAGATGCACAGTTAATTTGGACTTCCTTATTATTCCCTAAATAAACCCAAACAGTTTCCCCATTAGAAATAATAGAACGGTTGTCTAATTCTGCACGATATTTATCTCCTTCTTGCCATAGTTTTCCTTTTTGAGTCTCTGTATCCATCTGAGGGATTTCAATCTCTAAGGAAAAATTAGCACTAACAGTTTTAAAACCATTATAGCGTGTTTTTATTTTGTCTAAAATTGCCTTTGCTGCAGGGTCATTATCTGCAGTTGTCGTATAGTTTTGTGCATGTGTATTAATACTCAAAAATAGAAGAGCAAATAGGCTTAAAAGGAAGTTTTTCATAAGCTAAATTTTAAAATGTATTCGTCATTGTATCTAAAGAATGAAATGATAATCTACTTGATTTTATCACTACAAAAAAAGAAATGAATAGTTTACAGGAAAGACGAAATAAGTGGCAAGAAATTACACTTGAGGATGTTAATAAAAACCTAAAAAAAATGATACTTAAATATAAAAAGTATTACCAAGTTCCTTAAAAATAGAAAGCCGCTGCAAAGCAGCGACTTTCAGAATGATAGATAACATCGGCTAAATGTTAAAAGCAGGCGCAATATACGCTGCTTTTCTGTGAGTTTCAAAACTATTTAAATTTTTATTTTCTTTAAAATTTAAATTTATGTTTGGATAATGTTTTTTTTCTATCAGAAAAAGAATTTCTTTGCGCTAAATGTTGTGTTTGAAGAATTTTTGTAGGATAAGAGTAATCATGTGATTATAAAATGACTGCTTTTAGTGGAGAGAGGGAAGAAAAAGAAATAATATTTATTTTTAGAAATGTTTTAAACTTCTTTTTGCTTAGGAATGCGAAAATGATAGATTCAGAATCTGAACTACTTCTTTTTCGCTTATTTTTCACTTGAGAAATGGTTGTTTGCACCGACAAACGCCCATTTTTAAGCCAAAACTAAACGAAAAAATAAGCGGCTCAGATTCTGAATCTATTAATCTCGCATTCCTTAGTAAAAGTAATTCAATTACTTTTACTTAAAA
>CAZQTE010000350.1:0-6396 GCA_964595615.1 uncultured Saprospiraceae bacterium | reverse complement strand
AAGAAAAAATTACTACGCATTATGGCTCAACTTATTAAATCACTTTTACTTATCACTTTTAAATAAGAAAATTATGAATGCATATAAAATGAATAATGTAGAAAGTAAACTAAGAGTATTGCATAATGACGCAAAAAAAGACTTTGCACGTATGAGTAAAGGGATTGTAAAATCTATCTTTCGTCCAATGCAGCCTTCAGATTTCGAAAATGTATATCTCCCAATATCTAAAGAGCAGGGTGAGACGATTCGCGAATTGATTATCAAAAATAATAGTAAGCAAGTGGTTGAATTTGGGACTTCTTTTGGTATTTCGACTATATATTTAGCCGATGCGGTACGTCAAACTGGTGGTAAAGTAGTCACTACTGAATTACTTGAAACTAAGGCAAATCGGGCATCGCAGAATATTAATGATGCGGATTTAGGAGAATATGTAGAAGTCAGAATTGGAGATGCTATGCAAACTTTGAAAAACGACTCAAGTCCGATTGATTTTCTATTCCTTGACGGTTGGAAAGATTTGTATTTACCTCTCTTTCAGATGTTAGCACCGAGATTTCATGCTAATACTTTGATATACGCAGACAATATGGATATGTCAGAGACAAAGGATTATGCAGATTATCTAAAAAAGAATAGAAGTAAATATTCCTCTCAAATGATTGATGATGGAAAGGCTTGGTTGACACGAGTGGTTTAATTTCAGTAAAAAACGTCCATTCGCTTAGTAGTAAGTCAAACCAATTACGATAAGTTGGCGCGGATAATTTCTCGCCTGTTGCTTTTTAAAAATTATTCCGTAGCTGGGCTATGCAAGAATTTTTAAAAAACAACAGACAAAAAATTCCCTCACGCGAACTTATCACAATTAGCTTGACTGACTACTAAGGAATGGACGCCTAACTAACCAACTCTATGCTTAATTTGGCTGTCTCCTTAGATTAAGGTCATTTATCCCGTCTGAAATCTCATAGCCCAATCAGCAATCCTTCCGCACAATCAATTACTGCTCTTACCTGTTCCTATTTTGATGTGTTCCTGTTCAGACGTATGCACAAGTCAGAACAGGAACACGTCGAAACGGGTGCAAGCCAAAATAGAAATCCTGTAATCTTGTTAATCCTGTCTAAAGAATTTCTTGTCAGCAAAGAGCAAGAGAAAACTCATTAGATACTATTATTGAAAAAATACGACATTCCTTTATCTAAACAATCATTGACATATTATTCCTTAGTTAACAAAAAAGCCGTATCCAAATTAATGAATACGGCTTTTACTAAGCAAGAAAACAGCTAATTATCCCGCTAAAAACTTAATCAAGTAAACCAGCACAATACTAATAATCAAACCAAAGAATACTTTACCCAAATCACGTCCCAAATCTTTCAGCGTTTCTCTTGGCACTTTACCTGCTAAGTTATAACGAATTGCCATTTCACGACCCGCTAATAGACCTAAAAATACCCAAGTTGTACTCATTGGAATATTGTTCAATTCTTTGAAAAAGTAGAGTAAAAAGGCAAAGGTCAAATCAATAAAAGTCGCGGAGCGAATATCTCCTGTATTTGATTTTGCCTTGACTATGGACTGTATTGCACCACCTTTTGAATAGAAAATATAAGCCAACATCGCCAATAAAATTCCGAGTGAAATAAGGAGGGTTTGCAAATCTACATCGCGTGGCAGATACACATAGATATTAGCAAAATCCTGCGCAAGCCACTGCGTCCACAAAAAGCCCGTTGATGCCCATTGAGCTATTGTCCAATTGCGCCGTGACTTTGCGTCCATATCCGAATTGGCGAAGCGTTTTTCGAGTGATTTGGTGATGAAAACGTAAAGTAGTATCGCGACAAAAAAGGCAACTACATAGCCAGACATGGATTTGACGACCATATCATAGAGTCCTTTCGGCTTGAAAAAGGTTAAAATCAAAAACGAAGTACTGACGGGAATACCTACCCGCGTCAAGATTAAAAGTACCAAAGGCGGTAGTAAATACGCCCAGCCAAAATTGGGTATGTCAAAGGGTTCTGCATATTTCGGATTCGTTAAACTAAAACCTTTTTCCGCATCACCAATAAGTCTACCGTAGCTAACATCACCGCCGTAGCTAATCCAGCCATAGACTAAAGTCGCGACCATAATAGAGCCTGCAAATGCCCACAGGACATACCACGGACGTTGTTCATTGGAGGAGAGAAATGTTCCGAGCGTTTGTATTACGTCATTTCCGACGACAGAATAGGCGGCGAAAATAAAGCCGACCCACATTATGACTAAAGTATAATCCATTTTGTTAGTTTTGCTCAAATGTAAGCCCTCTCGTTGGCTTCGGCAAATTAATTTTTTATAAACTTCTGATAGATTAGATTTTAGATGTATTGACAATCGAACTTATAATCTTAATTGGTCACGAGATTATGCGAAATGAAAGTTCCCCCTACCAGGTGAACCCGCCTTTCGCAAATTGTGGTTCTTTTTTTTGAGTATAAGTTCAATTGTCAGTACATTTAGACATTAGATTTCTATACTAGACTTGTTACTCTTATAAAATACACTTTCTGAAAATGCCTTTTCTCGCTATTTTCCTCCAAAAAATCATTCAATAGAGGGACTATTCAATGATTTTTTGAAGAAAACTATCGAAAAAAATCAAATTTCAGAAATCAATTTTATAAAAGTAACAAGTCTATTGGGAAATTTACTTTTTAAGATTTTTTCAATATTGATAATATTTATAGTATGCATAATCTTATTATTCAAAGAGTCTAACATCTAATGTCCAACATCTAACATCTCTTATCCAAGAAAAAAGAAACTGGAAATACTTAAAATAAGAGGAGTAGTGCAAAAGAAAAAGCATTGCACCATTCCTAAGCTGGCGAAGCCAGTACAATAAAATTTTTAGACCCAGTCGGGCAAGCGAGGATTAACGGGATTACAGGATTTCCTCCCTGACTTGTTCCCGTTTTAACTTGTACCCTATTTTGACAATAACTTTTATAAATCAGAATGGGTACAAGTCAAAATAGGAACAAGTCAAGATTGCAATCCTGTAATCTTGTTAATCCTCGCTTGCCCGACTGGGTCTGAAAAATTTCTTGCCATAAAAACGCAAGAAAAAACTCATTAGATACTAATTAGAAAACAATCAAAACAAAAAAAGATATGGAATTTGGACTTTGGGAAATTTTTCAAATTTTAGGCTCATTAGCTTTTTTCATCTTTGGGATGAAAATGATGAGTGATGGCGTTCAACGCGCTGCAGGCTCTCAGATGAGAAATATCTTACGGACGATGACCAAAAATCGTTTTTTAGGTGTTTTTACAGGTTTTCTAATCACAGCTTTGCTTCAGTCTTCTTCTGCGACAACGGTGATGACTGTTAGTTTTGTTAATGCAGGATTATTATCTTTAGTAGAGTCGGCAGGAGTGATGATGGGGGCAAATATTGGAACGACTATCACGGGGTGGATTATTTCGCTATTGGGTTTTAAAATTAAGTTAGCCGCCTATTCTGTGCCTATTTTTGCAATAGCAATACCGATGTATTTTTCTAATAAAGGAAAGCTGAAATATTGGGGAGAGTTTTTGATAGGATTTGCTATTTTATTCATGGGATTGTCCTTGTTAAAAAAGTCGGTTCCAGACCTTAATGGAAATCCCGAAGCCTTAGAATGGGTAACCTCATTGGCAAATTGGGGCTTTTTATCTCGCGTTGTATTTGTTTTAATTGGAGCAGTGGTGACTGTTATTGTTCAGTCTTCGAGTGCTGCAATGGCCATTACATTGACTATGGTAGCGCAGGGTTGGTTGCCTTTAGACGTAGCAGCAGCCATGGTATTGGGTGAAAATATTGGTACGACAATTACCGCAGAGTTAGCCTCTATTGTAGGTAATACCTCTGCAAAGCGCTCCGCTCGTATTCATTCCATGTTCAATATAGTTGGGGTTGTTTGGATGGTAACTTTACTCCCTTTTTTCCTTTCGATGGTGAAAGATTTCATGGCTAATTTTGTTGGAACTAGTGATGCACCTATGACTTTAGCAGCCTTTCATACCTTCTTCAATATATCAAATGTCATCTTACTATTAGGCTTTGTTCCATGGTTGGTGAAAGCAGCTATTTGGTCCGTACCAGGAGCAGACGATGACGGAGATGAAAAGTTTAGTTTGAAATTTATTGGAGGTGCAACGACACGAACTCCAGAGTTAGCAACCGTTGAGTTACAACGAGAGATAGGACATTTTGGAGAGATAATGGCTAAAATGTCAAATCTAACCAGAGAATTGATTAATTCTACCGAGACGAAAGAGCGTACTAAATTACTCAAAAAAATTAAGAAGTACGAGGAGATTAGTGATCAGATGGAAATCAAAATTACAGAGTACGTTACACGTTTAGCTAATCAGGAATTAACACCTAAAACGAGCCAACGCCTTCGTTCTGTTCTCAATGTATGTAATGATTTAGAAAGAATTGGAGATGTTTACTACCAGATTTCTAAGACGATTGAAATGAAAAATGAAGATAAAATTTATTTTTTACCACATCAGCGGGAAAATTTAAATTTACTCTCAAATAAGATTGATGCAGCTTTTCAGGAAATGAAAAATAATCTGAAAACTTCCAGCTATGATAATGTTTCTAAGACTAAAGCTATTGAGTTAGAGAAAGATATTAATGCATTTAGAGACCAACTACGTAATGAACATTTAACCAGACTTGGAGATGATGATTACAATGTGAAATCTGCAATGGTTTACAACAATATTTTTCATGCTATGGAAAAGGTAGGAGACCACATTATTAATGTCACGGAGGCTGTGATTGGCGAAATCTAAGATTAGTTGACAGTTGTTGATTGACAGTTGACGGTCAAACGTCTCTGGTACACTTACAATTTGTTTGATTTTAGGATTTCTTTAAACGAGAGTTTATGACAAAAAAAGACCGAGTTCAATTAGATTTGAACTTGGTCTTTTTTGATGAATTTTGAAGCCGTAATAACCCCCGACTCCTGAAAGCAGAGTTGATTGGTTCTAATTTTTCGCCAACTTTTTGTTTTATTACTCCTCCTCTTTCATAAATAACCATGTCAAACTTGCTAAAATAGCCCCAATAATTGGTGCAAGAATATAAATCCATAGTTCTGACATATTTCCAGACACAACAGCAGGCGCAATTGACCGCGCAGGGTTCATAGAAGCACCTGTAATCGGACCCGCAAACATTGCCTCCAGCAAAACAGTAGCCCCAACTGCAATCCCCGTGATATGTGTTACTGCCTTATTTTGGCTTACAAAAATGATAACCAACATAAGGAAATAAGTCAAAATAACTTCTAAAATAAAGGTCTGTCCCCAATCTCCGTATGGTAAGGTCGCCCCCAAGTTTTCATTTGCTTGGAATAGGTATCGTAAAACGCCTGAAGCCAAAAATGCTCCCAATAACTGAGCGACTACATAAGGGATTAAGTCTTTTTTATCAAATCTATCTGTCAATGAAAAAGCAATGGTCACCGCAGGATTGATATGCGCACCAGATATACTGCCAAACGAATAAATCATCGCCATTACAATCAAACCAAAGGTTACGGCAATACCCACATGACTCACCGCACCATTTGTAACTTCATTAATCACAATCGCACCTGTACCACAAAATACAAGTGCGAATGTGCCTATAGTTTCAGCCAAATATCGTTTCATTATTTTTTAATTTGGCTGTAAACGTAAAGAATTTCGCGACAAATCTGCTCCGCTCGTTCTGTATATTTAGCTGCTTCCAAATCTGTATCATCAAAAGCTTTCGGGTCATCAAAAGGTAGAGATAATCTAAAATCACAACCCACAACAATCGGACAACCTTTATCCGCAGAATTACAAACCATTATCGCCGCAAAATCTTTAGAAGGATTAGGAGCTGCCTCATATTTCTTCGAAAAAGCACGATAAACAGCCACATCAGAGGACCATTTAATCCCATAATTAGGATTAGTCGCTGTCTGGTCGTAGGCTGTGATACGAAAACCAATTTCACGCATAGCATTCACTGCACGAATATTAAAAGCCGTTGCCTCCGTTCCACCCGAAAAGGTCTCAACTGCTGGCAAACCATAATATTCTGCCCCAACAGATAACCAAAGTTGTCCCAAATGACTACGACGCGAATTATGCGTACAAATAACCGTCATTTTCGGTGTTTTACCTGCTTTATATTTTTTAGAAATATAAACAGACAAGCTACGCAATACCGCCTTTCTTTCCTCAGAAATAAGGTCAAATTCCTTTGTGCGCAAATCACAAAAACTCTTAATTTTATCTAATAACATCTTAAATATTTAATCAACAATAATTATTTTACCTGACACCTGACACCTGACACCT
>CAZQTE010000349.1:0-6417 GCA_964595615.1 uncultured Saprospiraceae bacterium | reverse complement strand
ACTTTTACTTAGTTAGTTTGACTTCGTTTTAAAGCAAATAATTCTTATCAGCAAACCAATTACTAATGAAAGACACAGAAGCCTTAATGGAACGAACGGGCGAAACGGTTGAGTACCTAAAATTATACGCACAACAGCAAGTAGATATCGTCAAACTGGATGCAGTGGAAAAATCTGCAAAAGTTATTAGTTCGATGATTACGAGCCTTGTATTAGGTGTAGTTGCTCTTGTTGTGCTATTATTTCTAGCAATAGCTGGTGCACTTTTCTTAGGACAAATCTTAGACAATACTGCTTTAGGCTTTTTTATAGGCAGCTTAATTTTTGTACTCGTTGGTGCTCTTTTATATGGATTTAGAAAATCAATCATTACGTCTCCAATTGTTGCTCTTTTCATTGCAAAAATCTATGAAGAAGAGGATTAAGGAATACGAAAATAATAGATTCCTAATGAATGCATCAAAGTAAAAACTGAATAAAATGAAAAAGTCAAAAATTAGCAGTTTAGCTGAGTTAAAAGAAGAAAAGCGTCGCCTCCGTTTGATGACAGAAGTGACCAAACGAGAAATGTCGCATAGTCTTGGATTTATGCGCAGCGAAACGAAGAAAATAGCTTTGAATAACATTGCAATACCCGCAGGTATCACAGCAGCGGCAGGAATGTTACTAAAAAAAGTGGTTAGTTCTGAAAATAACTCTGAAAATGTAATGAAAGCAAAAACGGGAGGATTAGCCAATACTGTTGTTGCGCTAATACCTTTTGCTATGAAATTTTTAGAAAGCCAAAAACAAACTAAAGTTGAATAAATGGCGCTTTGATAGTCGTCATCAACACTCTATTCTTTAACCAAAAAAATTTATTAAATCATGAAAAAGTTAAGTATCACCTTGACCTCCTTACTTCTTATTGCCCTATTTGCATTCACTTCGTGTGAAGAGAAGACTACAGCAGAAAAAGTAGAAGATGATATAGAAAATGCAACTGAAGAAATAGGAGATGCATTTCGCAATGACCGTGAAGAATTACGTGAAGATATTCAAGACGCACGCGAAGATATTAACGAAAAAATTGCAGAGATTCGTGCAGATATGAAGGATGCTTCTAAGGAAGCCAGAACAGATATGCAGCGTCAGATTGACAAATTGGACCGTATGGGCGATAAACTGGACAGAGATTTAGAAAAAGCAGGGGAAGAAATCAAGGATGGCTGGAATGATTTTAAAGATAGCGTAAGTAAAACCTTAGATGATATTGAAAATGACATGGAGTCATAGTCTCTTAACGGACGAGTAAAAGTGTGAATGGATTTTAACCTCTGTTCACACTTTTTTTATCAATTGTCTGAATAATCGTCTCCGTTATAACAATAAAACATGGTTCTTTGACAAATCCCTCCGTACCTCGGTCGGGGGGATTTGTCAAAGAACGTAAAACATTAATTAAAATCAGATACTTATGAGAAATATACTTTTACTCTTCGCTCTTATGATAAGTTTTTCATTTACCAATTCTACAGAAATGACGACTGGTGTCCTCGTGGTAGAGTTTGAAGATTTACAAGCAGCTACTGGTGAAATTGAAATTACAATTTTTGATAAAAAGACGCGTTTTTTGCGGAAGAATAAGTCTATGGAAAAAAAGCGTATTCGCGTAGAAGGAGATAAGGTTTATGCTGAATTTTATGATTTACCTTACGGTACTTATGCTATTGCATCTTACCATGATATTAATGCTAATAAGAAATTCGACCGCACGTTTATGGGCTTACCCAAAGAACCTTATGCTTTCTCTCAGAAATTTTCGAGTAAATTAAGAAAACCAAAATTTAAAGAGGTTGCCATTCAGGTTAATGCCCCTAAGAATATTGTTAAAATGCAATTTATGCGCTATTAGTAAAAGTAATTCAATAACTTTTACTTAGACTTTAAGAACGGAGTTTAAGCGGTCTAAACTCATTCATAAAGTCTGTTAAAACCTAAGGTTTCTAAAAAAGGCCTCTTCGCTTGGAAGGGGCATTTTTGTTAAAAAAAACAGTTTTATCGAACAAACGAAGGTCTCATTCTTTTTAAACCAAGAAGGTCTGTCCCAAGCACTCTTCGGTATCATATTAAACTCAAAAAATGCAGTGAATGTTTAGTAAAATCAAAGGAGAAGAGTTAGAAAAAATATTAGAAAAAAATATAAATGATATTGTTTTAGTTAGTTTTTCTACTCGCTACTCTGGTCAAGCGAGGATGTTAGAAGCATCAATTAAAGAGCTTGTCAAGGAGTATAATAACAATATTCAATTTTTTCGCATTGATGCTGATGAAAACCCAGAATATGTAGCAACCAAAGGCATTCATCAATTGCCTACACTATTAATTTATCATGAAACACAATTAATTCATAGCGGCTCTGGCTTACATTCTAAATCTAATCTTCGTAAAATAATAGGAGAATACTTACCCACCTCCTCAAGTTGATAATAATAATTGGACTTTGGACAAAAGATATTAGACTTTAGATGTTAGACTATTCAAGTGAAAAATCAATTTTTACACTTTATAAAATATTGATAGTCAATTAAATACGCATTGAATTAATGTTACTATTCAGTAATCTAACATCTAAAATCTTTCGTCCAAAGTCTAAAATAATAAGGAATGCGAAAATAATAGATTCCTAAGTTTTCTCTAAAAAAAATGAGCATTACAGAAATAAATCTATAATGCTCAAACCTAAATTACTTTAAAAATTTAGTTGTTTCGCTTCATTTTATTGACCGTTTCTAGGTCAGCATCCACTTTTTTAGATTTTGCAGATTGTTTATAATCATCATTTATACAGACAATCAATTGCATCAATAAAACGGGAAGATATTTAAGATATTCAATTTACCCTTCAATTTTATCATAAACATTTTCAAGATGACGCAAGCGTATAATTGAGTCTCTAATTTCGCGTAATTCACGATTCAAAAGAGCGTTCAAAGAAGGGCTTAATTTTTCATCTTTTAATACTTCCTCAAAGTCTTCTCTTGCTGTTTCTTCACCACGAATACACTCTTCTATAATGTGCTCATTAGGACGCGAGATAATATCTGAACTCCAATCAATATACACCCTGTGTAAGGTAGATAAGATACTAGAGTCATCTGTTGGCTCACCGCCAATGGCTTTGATTTCTCGAGTCATTTCGTTTGTAAACTGCTCACGTTTATTCGCAGTTTCGTTTAGCCAGTTTTTCAAATTTGCATCAGTGACAGCCAGGGCTGCTTCTCTATAACCTTTAGTCGCATCAATATTGCGAGTTAAAAGTTCATTAAGTGCATCGATATTAATTTCTGAATTTTTCATTGAAATATTATTTTTTTGGTTCGAAATTGTATTTGTAGGAGAGGGTTTAGGCTCTGGTTTTACTTCTTGTGTTTCATTTGCAGGAGGAATAATTTTAATTTTTTCTTGGTACTTGACAGCGTAATCTGTTGCCTTAATTTTTCCTGAGCCATACATTTTAACATAGGAGGCTGTCAAAATGGCTCCAAATAGAAAAATAACCGATGCATAATACACCCACAACATCATGACCATAATAGCACCTGCAGTTTCGTAAAGATTAGCCGTATCGCCATTACCTATGTAGTAGCCTATGCCGAGTTTTCCTATTGCGAAAAGAACCGCTGTAATAAATGCACCTATAATAGCTTCTTTCCATTTCAGATGTGCATCTGGTAAAAATTTAAAAATTAAACCGAATAGTAAACTGGTGATAATCAGGGATAAAGAAATAGAAAAAACAGTCAAAACTAAGTCTGAAATCATAGGAATTTTAGCAGCCAGATATTCACCAAATAGACCAACAGCCGCATTGAGGGCTAAAGACACAACCAAAATAAATCCCACACCAAGCACGAGAGAGAAGGATAAAACTCGGTCTTTAATAAGCGACAAAATACCCCAGCCATCTGACGGTTTTGCTTTTACTTTAAAAACTGCATTGAGGGCAGATTGCATAACTGCAAAAATAGTTGTCGCAGTAAAAATCAAAACTCCAATGCTAATTATCTGTGCCCATATACTACCCTCAAACATACCTAAGTTTGATACAGCATACACTAGTTGTTCGGCGCTATCTTTTCCTGCCAACTGCCCGATTTGATTAAAAATAGCAGCCTCTACCTCTGCTCGATTGTAAAACAAAGTAGATGTGTATAAAATAATCAAGAGAGTTGGAGGCAGTGAGAAAATCGTATAGTACGAGATTGCAGCAGCTTTGGTAAAAACATCATTTGCCCCAAAGTCACTTATTGTCAATTTTAGAAAATCCCAGAATTTTTTCATGACTTTAGTTATTTAATTATCAGATAGTTGTTGGAATATTGTTTTTTAAGTTGTCCTCGATTTCACTGGTCATTTTTTCGGCATCTGTCCTGAAATTTTCCCAGTTGGGAGCATTTGTGCCGTCAATTTTGACCAAGTATTCTTTCACTTTAAACTGGTCCACTTTTAACTTATTCAAATGCCCAGTTATATCTTCTCGATTGAGACTAGGTGTATTTCGAATTTGAGCACCATACTCATTTATTTTTTCTGTAAGTGCTTCATG
This sequence comes from uncultured Saprospiraceae bacterium, assembly GCA_964595615.1. Classification (GTDB taxonomy): domain Bacteria; phylum Bacteroidota; class Bacteroidia; order Chitinophagales; family Saprospiraceae; genus JAHDCG01. The sequence goes on along the minus strand of CAZQTE010000349.1, from coordinate 1,829 downwards.
TAGAGCATCTAACTTTTGACTTAATTGCTCTTTTGATTGCTGATATCTTTCGCTATCCATTGTATTTTGCTTTGGTTTGAAAATATTTTCTTGTAAATCTGCTGTTGGTTGCTCTATCTATACTCAGGATTAGGAGCATTTAACCCAAATTTTTCACCATTTTCCCATTCACTTTTTTGATTCCCATAAGCAGGGATTCCTCCTTGGTCTTTCAACATTTTAGCCATGTGCATTAAATTGTAAGACATGAAGACTGTATTTCTATTCGTGAATTCACTTTCTTCTCCTCCTGAGTCTTCATCCAAATAACTCGGACCTGGACCTATTGCACCTATCCAACCCGCATCTGCCTGAGGAGGTATTGTGTAACCAATATGTTGCAAAGCATAAAGCATATCTCGCGCACACGCTTTGACTCCATCTTCATTTCCTGTCACAATACATCCTCCTGCTTTACCATAAAAGATGTATTGTCCTTTATCATTTACTTGTCCTGAATGAGCGTATAATCTCTCTATTATTTTATTACAAATCGAGGATTTTGCTCCTAACCATATTGGTGTACCTAAGACTAATATATCCGCATCCAATACTTTGGGAGAAATCTTTGTCCAGGCATCTTCAGTCCAGCCATGCTTTGTCATGTCAGGATAGACACCCGATGCTATGGGGTGGTCAATTGCGCGGATAGTCTCCACTTTTACGCCCGCATTTTCCATAACTTGTCGACTCACACTCATAAGTCCGTCAGTGTGTGACACTGCTGGTGACTTCTTTAGAGTGCAATTGATAAATACTGCCTTTAGCTGACTAAAGTCTGGCTGTTTTTCGTTTTTCATGATAATTTAATTTTTAGTGGAGAATGTAATTTTAGGGGTTTGATTATTTTATGAGTATACCAATGAATTACGAAGCCAATTGCATAGGAATATCTTTGCTTTTTTTGATTTTAACTTTATCCAAAAAGTCAATCAATCCGACATCTCCATACACGCCAAACGAAGAGACGATTAAGCCTTTTGTTCCGTCGTTACATTCGATTACAAAGAGAGCCGACATATCAGAAGGATTGGACAAACCTTCAAATCTTTGATTACCCAAAATTAACATGTCATCTGGGGTGTATAACTTCTTATTTTGTAGACATTGTAACTTTCCTTCGACTAATTTAAAGTCTTTATCGTAGCCAATTTTTTGCAAACGATATATTGCATCTGTTAAGGTTTTATCAGTAGGTAACATCACTATTTAAATTTTGCGATTAAAAAAATGGGGATTTTTAGAAGTAGATTTTAAAGAATAGGAGCAATATCTTTTACTCAATAACAGTATCTTTTCTATCTTCATTTGTACCTGTAAATTTTAAAAATTGTAAACAGATAAAAGTCAAAATTAAACCTAACCCTATTATCTCGAAAAAGTTAATTCCTTGGAAACCAATTACATCTGCAAAAGACTTTGCTTCATAGGTAAATTTCTCAGCTGTACGCATACCTACTGCAATTGTAATTAAATTGAATATAACGAATGCAATAGCAGCAACAAATGAAGTGAAAAGCCCAAAGAGAATTCCTTCTTTAAAATAGTTTCCTTTGATAAATGTATTCTTCAACTGTACTAGCCCAAAAGCAAGAAAAGGAAGAAAAAGGAGGTACTTCAGAAAGGAATCGGCTATTGTGCTGTTACCTACCGTAGTGAGGGTAACCAATGCCATCAATAAACCACTAATCACACCTAATGTGATACCTTTTCCATAAAAGTTGAAAGATTGATTTTTAATAGTATCTGTGCTTATATTATTCATTTTATGTTTCGTATATTTTTTCCGA
>CAZQTE010000348.1:0-6434 GCA_964595615.1 uncultured Saprospiraceae bacterium | reverse complement strand
ATTAAGAAATCCCGAACTTTCAAGTGAAAATTCAGGATTTCTCATGTATCTATGTATCTCTATTTCAGCATCTGTTTATGCGTTCAAAGAGCTTCTAATTTACATTTTTATCAACTTACGTACCATACGTTGTTGCTGTTTATTCTCAAAAACAATGTAATAGATACCTGCAGAAATATCACTCATATCTAGTGAAATCTGAGCAGTTCCAATATTTTGAGTGCTATTAGCAACGATAGTTCTACCGTAAATATCGATGACGCGATAAGTTAAACTTTGAGCTTCTGGCAGAGCAAAACTAATAGTCACATTATCCTGAGTTGGATTTGGATACAAGCTAATATCCCAAAGCGGTGCTAGAATATTGTCATTACTACTTGTCACGTCTTCAGTTACAATTATTTCAGTCGTTTGTGTATCGCTACAACCATCGTCATTGAATACAGTTAAACTAACGATATAAGTTCCTGCTTCTGTAAATGCATGGGTTGGAGACTCATTAGTATCTTCATTTGTACCGTCACCAAAGTTCCAAATGAAACTTGTTGCATCTGTTGATGTATTCATGAATTCTACAGGTGCTTCCCCATTTAAAAAGACTGCTTCAGTTAGAGAACTCGTAAAGTCTGCGCTTGGAATATTATCTCCGTCTACAATATTTACAGTAACTGGCAGACGACCACAAGATGTTGGAAGTTCAATCTCCCAATCATAAAAACAATGGTATTCAGCTAGACTTTGGTCTGTATTAGCAGCTAGAGATCTATCTAGTCGTACGACATCATCTAAAACATAAGGGAACTCCGCCCCCTCTGTATTAGATAATAAAGGAGAACCCTGTTGCAGTTTCAACCTATAATTATTTCCTTGAGAGATGTCAAAGTTAAGAGTAACGCGTGTTTGACCTTCACCTGTTACATTTACGATTTTTGAATCTATGAGATTGCCTGTTGCAGTTTCTAGATGAATTAACCGTGCACCTGGGTCTTCAAAATAAACAAGAACTGATTTTAATCTAAAATCTGTAAAAGCATCAAATCGTATACCTGGCTCTGTCGTTTCCACAATACCATTTGAAGAACCTAAAGTTGTTTTTCCTGCTGGCCACAAGTATTTACATTCAGCATAAAAAGTTTGTGTTTCGGTTAAATTAGAAACATTAAAAACATTACCAGAGCCAATAGAACTTCCACCTACAAGCTGCTCGTACCATCTCGTACTTATATTACCAATTCCTTGATATTCAACTCTTAAGGCGACTTCACTTTCTGAACAATAAGCATCAAGATTACCTTCTGCATAGGTCAAAAGAGGCGTTTCGTCATTAATTTCAACTGGACGTATAATTTTGTTGTTCAAAGGACGATTGTCTTCTAATCCATTTGGAGAACTTAGAATGGCTTCTAATATATATTCTCCTGCATTTAAACTAGCACCTTCAATATATACTGTTGCTATTTCATCTGGTAGTAAATTTCCTGTCCATTGAAAGTCTCCATTTACTGAACCGACATTGTATGATATCAATAATTCTGTTAATGGTTCTTCTCCCGCATTTTCAAATGAGATATTGAAACCAAAGTTGTCAGAACAAACGATAGGTGAAACTTCTAAGTTGAGTGCAATAACATCGCGTTCTTTTGAGGTAGGAGGAACAGGAGTAAGTCCTTGTTCCACTAGATAATCAAAAGCAGCAGGGACATTAATGATACCCATTCCATAAATATTGTCTTCCCCCTCTTCACCTAAATCTGTGGCAGTCATGTAGAGCGCCATTTTTAGTTCTGCGCCCGTTGTTTCTGGGAAGGCTTCTCGTAATAATAAAATCGCGCCACTCACGTGTGGAGATGCCATAGAAGTACCACTAATACTTCCATACGTGCCATCAGGGAATGAAGAGCGTACATTAACACCAGGTGCTGAAACTTCTGGTTTAATAGCTAAAGAGCCTTGACCAGGACAGTTAGACGGGCCTCTACTAGAGAAACCAGCAATACTATGATCTGAAGAGTGTTGAACTGCTCCTACTGCAAAAGTATTGACTAGACCTGTGGTAATATTGGAAGGGTTAAACACTGTTTGGGTTGATGGTCCATCATTTCCTGCGGCAAAAACAACGGCAATTTTCGTTGCTTCCATTGTATTCATGACATTTACAAGTCCTCCGCCACAGCTAGTAAAACCAGGGTTTCCCCAAGAATTGTTAATCACATCTGGCATATCATCAATAGTAGATGAATTATTATCTGGATTTAAAGCCCATTGAAAACCACCTAAAACACTAACAAGTCCACTAGCACATTGAATAGAAGGAGTAGCTGTCCATTCTGCATTAAAAGCGACTCCAATAGTATCATTTGTAGAACGATCTAATCCTACCATTGTCCCTGTAACGTGTGTCCCGTGTCCGTCACAATCTTCTGGATAGTCACTAAAGTTAGTTCCAAACCATGCTTGACTTATAGGTGCATTATTACCATGAAAACCACCTGTGAGTGCTGGGTGAAACATATCTGTTCCTGTATCTACACAAAATGCGATAGTTCCATAACCTGTATACCCCATTCTCCACATTGTATCGGCATCAATGGCGCGTAAACCTGGTTCATTATTATTGGGAACTGGAGGAAGTGCGACATTTGATATAGTATATGTTGACGGAATTAAGTCTGAATTAGCTTCTATAGAAGAAAAAGCTGGGTCATGACTCAAAGTAGCCAAATAATCAGTTTTGACTTCAGCATAAATAAGATTGGTAATCCAAAAAGATTGGACATTTCTGATTTTATCAGAATTTTGAAATGCTTGCAGGTAGGGAGCTTGTACACTCGTAGCTTTAGCTTGTAATGTAGAGAGTAATTCTTCTGTTCGTTGTTGCATTGTCAATTTTCGAGCAGTAAAATCTTCATCCATTGCAGGAGTATCTACATGGTCTGCAAAAAAGATTAATACTTCGTGCCAACCATCAGGATTAGCAGCTACTGCTTCTTGTAGTTCTTCATTAACTGTGTACAGATTTAGATTTTGACTGTACACAAATGTTGTCAAGAGAAGCAAAAATAGAGTGAAAATTGATTTCATAAGATAATGTATGGTAAGAAATGGTTAGGGTCATTGAAAGAATAACTTATAAAGGTTTGACAGAGAGAATTTTTTCTCAGTTTGGGCTTGAAAGAGGGATAATTGTTGATACTTTGACTGATTTCAAGTGCAAAATGAGGGAAAATTATCCTGTCAAATGTTATAAGTTATTCTTTCAATGACTCTTAGATATAAAAAATAACGTTTTTTGATAAATCCTCCCGTGCAACGAGGGAATTTGTCAAAGAACCAGAATAATACCTCAAAGGTAAGGAAATGGTGTTTCTTGACTTGTACATTTAACGACCTTTGGGTGTAGTAATGCTCATTCTACGAAGTACATACCGAATTTGCTCATATTTTTAACCTCTATTTCGCCACGATAACTGCATGTATATTTATTTTTGATTAATTCGAAAAGATCTGATGAAATATTTATTTTGCCACTTTCACTAGCACTTTCTATACGCGCGGCAATATTGACAGCTTTACCCCAAATGTCATAAGCAAATTTGTCTTCACCTACTATTCCCGCTACTACAGGCCCTACATGAATACCAATTCGAATATGTCCAAATTTGTTGCCTAGTTCAGCTTGAGTTTTAGACCATTTTTGCATAGCTTTGGCTGCATCGATAATACGTTCTGCAAAGTCAGGATGTGCTGTAGGAACGCCGCTAACACACATATAGGCATCTCCGATGGTTTTAATTTTTTCTAAGCCATAAGTGCGAATTATTCTATCAAAAGCACGAAAACATCTATCCAATTCTATAGCCACCTGTTCGGGTGAACGTTGTTCTGATAGTTGACTAAAATTGACGATATCAGTAAAGAGAATACCTGCTTGGGCGTAACGTTTTGGTTCTACTTTTCCTTTAGCTTTTAATTCTGCTGCGATTTCTTCGGGCAAGATATTTCGTAATAATTTATCTGCTTCTTCTTTTTGTTTTGCTATTTTGTGCTCATTCTCAAATTGCTGAATTTGGCTATTGTATCGTGCTGTTGCAATTAAAAATGCAGGAAGTGTAAGTCCAACTATCTCTAATAGTCTAACGATGATGACGGAAGTTGTATCGTGAAAAAGATAAATACATACTCCTGAAATGATGGAGAAACTAAAAATATTGAAAAAAATACGGTCTTTATGTGGCACTTGAAGAATAAAGTTCATAACCAAAATGAAAATGGCATACATAATAATTGACCCTCGGTCAATAATGCCCAATATGCACATAGGCAAACAAATCAAAGTGATTAAGGCAGCAGAAAGAGTAATAATTTTTCCTACATGGGGATAATTTCCAGCTTCAATTTGTTTCTTTTTCGACCTAATAATGAAATAAGGCAATAGCATAAACAGCATGAAAACATGACTTAGAAATAGGAGTTTATAGATAGGATGTGATTCCATTTCACCACTTTGATATCTCATGAAATCTACAATGCCTAAGCCCATTGCAATAATAGTAGCGAGAATAGTAAGTGTTTGGATATTGGAAAGATTATTCATTTGCGTACGCAAACGAAACTCTGAAAAAAGGGTTTTATCTTTTAATTTATTAAATTGGAGCATAATAATTTGGCGGAGAACGATAGTTTTCAACTAGAATTGTAAAATATGAACATTTTTAGTAAACAAGAGGTCTTACATATGTTTAATGAATCATTCATACTTTTAGAATCAAATGTAAACAAATAAGCCGAATTTTCGAATTTCGAGATTTCTGCATTCAAAAAAATATATGAAAACACTTATCATTTTTGATATCGACGGTACATTATTGTACTCTAATAAAATTGACAGCGTATGTTTTGCCGAAAGCTACGAGGCTGTCTTTGACTATGCTTTTCCGTCAATTGATTGGCGAGATTATCCGCATGTGACCGACCATACTATCTTTGGAACAGTTTTTAAAAAACAATTTAATCGCCCTGTAACAGAGGACGAATTAGATAGGTTTCAAACCGATTTTGTGGAGCGAATGCAACAGAGAAGAGTAGAGACACCAGAGGAATTTAAAGAAGTGCCAGGAGCACGTCAGACGGTTGAGAATTTGTTAAATGATGAACGCTTTGCAGTAGGAATAGCGACAGGAGGTTGGCAAAGACCTGCTCAATTTAAGCTACGTCATATTGGCATAGATTACTCCAATATTTTTGATAGTTATGCGGATTATAAAGTGACGCGCGATGACATTGTGAACGAGTCCATTGATAATGCAAAGAAGGAATACACTGATTTTCAAAGGATTGTGTATGTAGGTGATGCTGTCTGGGATGTGAAAACGACGCGAAATATGAATTTACCATTAATAGGAATTCGCCGAAAAGGAGACCGTCATGTATTAGAGAATGAAGGTGCGACGCATATTTTGCAGGATTATTCTGATTATGATGCCTTTTTAGAAATGGTGGAGAATGCGGCGGTGCCAGGGAAGAAGAAGTTGAATTAAGTTACCTTGTAATATGCCATATCTTCAAGATATGGCATATTTTGTCAAGTGTAATCAATACAATCTACTCAATAATTAATCCCTGTAACTTTTCCCAATTCTCAATTTCTTGCTTATGAAAATCGATGAAATTTTCTTTTCCATTAAATCGACTTAATAATTCCTCGCGGAGGAGTAAAGTAGGTTTTTTAGAGGTAAGACTTTGAAAAGAACTGTAAGAATAGTCTTGATAATTTGGATACACTTGATGGTGCTGAGGATTGCGGTGGACATAGCAGATTAAGTCGTTCAAATATTTTTCTGAGTCAACGATTTTACGTTTAAACGGCTTTTCTAGTAAACTTCCAACTGTACCTTCTTGTGTTTTTATAGCTTTTGAGTAAGAAATAAAGAGTCTGCGTAGTTGGTTACTAACAAACCATGATGTTGTTTTCTCTTTTAGGTCTTCAGGTATTTGTAATAAATTATTTACATCTGCATCGAATGTTATGTTATGCTTTTTTAATATATTAAGATAGCCTTTAGGCAGGTTTTCATAATCAATAATGATGCTTTTCAAAATTGTCTCAATTGGTTTTATTCTTACTACAAAATGAAAGTGGTTAGGAATGAGACAATAACAGAAAGTATCTAAATATTTGGAGCAATACTGTGCGTACCGTTTTAAGAAGAAGAGATAATTTTTTTCTTGAAAGAATATTTTTTGCCCATTGCTGCCCCTGTTGTAGATATGATAAAAGTAATCAGGGAGAAGCGGGTCTGATATTTCAGATTGAGTAGCCATAGTATTGTGTGTTTTGTTTTCTATGGCTAAATTTATAGGAAAAACTACAAATTCTATAACTTAGGAACGCTAAAAAAATAACTTATAACATTTGACAGGATAATTTGTCCTCA
>CAZQTE010000347.1:0-6458 GCA_964595615.1 uncultured Saprospiraceae bacterium | reverse complement strand
TTTTAGAGCCTGAAAAATTGCTTTTTAAATTGTCTTTATATTTTTTTGTTTAAGTTTGTTATTGAAAAATTTATAAAAAAAAACGAAATTACAGTTAAATGAATGCAGTAGAATCTGGTCGCGGTCTTTGGGATTGGAAGTTGGTTAAAGTGATAATAATATCTTCTATTTTGTTTTTTGGATGTAATTTCCTGTGCCTTGGATTTTCTGAAGATGCAGTTCGTCAATGTATAGCATGGTCTGCTAGGATTGGGGTTATACTTTTTATGTTGGCATTTGGAGCGAAGGTGATGCAGTACTTTTTTAGGAATTCCTTTTCTTTTTGGCTTATGATGAATCGACCTTTTCTTGGGATTTCATTTGCAATTATACATCTCATACATTTGATATTTTTGGTCTTGTTACAACAAGTTTTTCATCCTGTTTTCACTATGGCAGATTCCTTTTCACTTTTTGCTGGTGGAGTGGCTTATTTTTTTCTAGTATTGATGTTATTGACTTCTTTTTCTTTCTTTAAAGAGAAACTTTCGAAATTAAATTGGAAGAGATTGCACACATTTGGCGGCTGGTGGATATGGACGATTTTTATGTCCTCTTATTGGAAAAGAGTATTTCAAGGGGAGAATGGATATATAATATTGGCGGTATTATTAGTCTTAGTTGGTATTGGTCGTTTTTGGATTTTGTGGAAGCGTAAATAAGGATTACTTAAAAAATAACTTATTCTGTAAATAATCCTAAGATTGTATTACCAGTCTATAAAGGGATGATTATTCTACTTTCAAATCTCCTTTTTTTACAAAATAACTCCTTCTATCTGCTGCTTTTATATGCAGGAAATCACCCACAGCACCAATAATATTAACAATAGTCCCTTTGACTAAGACACTTCTTGCCTTGTTTTTTGGATTGGGCGCAAAATACATACGAGCTGGCTTAGATGTAATCATTCCTCGTTTACCGACCGCGCTAATATACTTTGGTGATTTTGCAGATTTAGTCTGTTTTTTGACAAAATACAAGGGGTCGATTGCTTTGTCTAAATATATCCCAAAATGCAAATGTGGTGGGGTAGTGCGGGCATTCCCTGTATTGCCCATAGTGCCGATTTTATCGCCAGCTTTGACATATTGTCCTTCATAAACCAATTGTTCATCGAGGTGTGCATAGTATATAGATTGGTCTAATTCTGCATCATATAACCAGACTACTTTACCACCTAATTTACTTTCTTTTACCCTATCTATCTCGCCGTCACAAACTGCTAAAAGAGCTGTGCCTTTCGCCGCAAAAATATCAATTCCCTCATGTTTTCTTCTGCCTCCATCACGTGGTGCTCCCCAAAAACTTTGAATAGCTTTGTTACCTTTACCCTCAACAGGAAAGACGTCATAAGCAGGTTGCGTATTTAATGATATATTGCTGCTAATTGACTGATTAATAGGAGATTGTAATCTTAAAAGATAATTTCCAGTCTCTAAGATGATTATCTCGGTAGAATTTTCTTTGACACTTTCAATATGTCGAAAATTTCCTTTGTCTTCTGCAAAAAGAACATCTGCAAACAATTCAGATTTTGCTCCATCAAGGAAGTCTATTATTAGTTTTTGTCCTTCTTTCAATGTCATCTGATACGCCCATGCGGTGAAATCTTTAGCGTCTCCTACCAACTTAATCTGACTAGGTAAATTGACAAATAAAGAGTCTGATATTGCTTGTATTTCGGCATTTTTCCATTCTTCAATTTCTGCTTCTGAGTATTCCGAAAAATATAACTTCCGTTCGTACATAGTATGTGGAGACCAAAATTCTTTGCTGAATGGATTGAGATAAAAAAGATAAGCGAGTGCTGCGAGTAATATTAATAGAAAGGTAAAACGGAAGTAGGATTTCATTCTTTTTTAAATTTAAACAGCTCCTTATATTTGTTAGAATAGTTAGACTTATTTGTTCAATTCATTCTAATAAGTCTAAGAGTTTATCTAAAATTTATCTTCCTAAACTGTTAATTTTCAGTTTGATAAATTTTTAGACAAGCTCTAACTATTTTAAACAATAAAAACTATTTGACAACTCTTATCCCAAAGATTTCGTTTTTATAAATCATTTGCAAAATATAAATACCTCCTGGGAGATTATTCGTAGAAAAACGTATATTTTGTTGATTATCAATGATTTGTCTTTTGTAAATACGACCGTCAATAGCAGTTAAACGCAAGTCTACTGGCTCGTCAGGCATTTCTTCAAAATTGACATATAAATCATCCGTAAAAGGACTTGGAAAAACTTGAACCGTAGGTAACTGGGACAAGTCATTAGTCGAAGAAAAAAGAATAGCAACAGCTTGAGAATTTCCAGCACCACAAGAATTATTTATGGCGTTTAAAGTCACATTGTAAGTTGTTGCACCGTTTTCATAAACGTGTGTAGGTTCGAAATCAGAAGAGAAATTTCCGTCCCCAAAATCCCATAAATATTGGTTAACAGGAGAAGAAGTTAGATTTGTAAAATTGACCTGCTTTGGGTTGTCCATATCAATCTCAAAGGTGAACTCAGGCTGTGGAAATGCTTCTACAACTACATAGTTTTCTTGCGTAACAAAGTTGTTGCCAGCAGTATTGGCAACGGCAAGAGAAACGGTATACACTCCTGCAGTTGTATATGTAACTGTTGGGTTTTGTTCGTCAGAAGTAGCTGGAGAACCTCCAGGGAATTGCCAAAACCATTCTGTTGGATTCCCTGTAGAACCGTCATTAAATTGAATTGAAATAGGGGCACAGCCCGAACTAGGTCCAGAAGTAAAGCCTGCTGAAGGAATACTGCCTGTTATAATCTGTAAGGTAGTAGAATTGCTACCACATTCATTGGTCACAGTTAAAGTTACATCATAAGTTCCTTGTGTCGCATATAGATTTTCGGGATTTTCGAGATTAGAAGTATTCATATCGCCGAAATTCCAAGAATAGGTATCCGCATTGGTAGACAGATTAGTGAAGATAACAAGGTTGTCTTCTATATTAAAAGTGAAATCTGCCGAAGGAGTTTCTTCTACCTCAATATATGCTGTCTGTGTAATAGTATCCGTTCCCACTTCATTTGTCACAATTAAAATGACATCATAAACACCAGCATTTGGATACATAATGATTGGCTGCGGGTCATTTGTAATCGCATTAGGAAAACCGCCAGGAAATTGCCATTCCAACATGGTTGGCATTCCTAAAGACTCATTTTGAAACTGAACATTTAAAGCCGCACATCCTGAGGTGAAGTTTGAAGAAAAGGCGGCTGTAGGTTGTTCTGCCATTTCGATACAAATCTCTTGTTGCGTAGTAACTGAGCCACATGGACTTGTAATAATCTGAGTGACAGTATAACATCCGACTTCTGCGTAGACATGGGTTGGGTTGGGTCCACCATCTCCAGACATATCTCCAAAATCCCATGAGGTAGAAAAACTACCAACTGAAGTATCTGTAAATTCAAAAGTAAAAGGTGCAATATTCGTATAAGTAAAGCCAGCTACTGGAGTTGGATTAACAGTCAATACCAATACATCAGAAATCACCATTTCTCCACAGCCCCCTGTAACAATCAATCTAAACTCCCAATCTGTCATGATGACTGTAGGGTCATTCACTGTCAATACAGGACTTAGTGCACCGCTATATGCTGTGCTGGTTTCTATCAAATTTTCGAAACCAAATCCATCTTGAAAATCAACTTGCCATTGATACATCAGATCTAGTCCGTCTGCTTCTGTTGTAATAGTAAAGCCAGTACCTTCACAAACCATGAGTGTAGGTGCAGGCTGTTGTGTTATCTCTACGGGTGTAATTTCTTGTGTGCCCTCTGGTACAAAAGCGATAATATCTATACCGCCTTGCTGACCATCGATAGCACCATTGCTTGCACCATTACATTCAACTAAATTTCCTGTGTTTATACCTGCTGTACCTCCTGTAAATTGCAAGTCTAACCCACCTGGATTATTAGTCAAAATCCGTCCACCAGCACCACCTCCACCAGGACCACTACAGGCGCCTGCCGTTGCGGTAGTATTTCCACCGTTCCCGCCCAGAGTATTTAGTGTTGGCATCCCGTTGGAGTTATTTGTTTGTAAAATAATAGTACCACCAGCACCGCCGCCACCAGCACCGTCACCGCTTGTATTATTACTTAAACCTTGAGCACTGATAATCTGTCCATTACCATTCAAAATAGAGGTTTTAACGAAAATAAGACCGCCGCCATTACCACCTGCACTACCTGCGTTATTGTTATTCGTATGTCCTGCACCACCACCACCGCCTAAAAAAGCGCGGTTTGAAGTTGCAGAAAAAGGAAGACCACCTATACCTGGGAAATCTCCATCGCAATCAAAAGTACCATCTGGAGAACGATTACCACCTTGTCCACCACTAAAAACATTACCACCGCCACCACCGCCAGCATTATGGTCATTACCACCTCCACCACCTGTAGCTAATGGTCCGCGTCCCCATTCCTTATCTAAAATCTCATCTGCTATTCCTTCACCTTTTTGAGAACTACGCCAGTCTCCTGCTTCGTAAAAGTAATCACTCTCATTAATCAACCAATTACAATCACTATTAACTACATTTACTGCTCCACCTCTAAAACCTACACCGTCAGCATTGATATTGGCATTTAAAGTTAAAACGGTTTCAACTTCTAGAGCAATGACGCCGCCAGTCTGACCATCCCAATTTTGTGCGTTTAAATCACCTGTTACTGTTGCTGACTCGTAAGTTGCAATTCTAACTAATTGTACTTTTCCTGCTAGGTCATAAGTATTTATTAACGCAAAGCCCAATGAAATAACGTTTCCGGTGACATCAACGATTGTACTAATTTCATACAATCCACAAGTACCCAAATCTGTCACTGTTCCAAAAGCTGCATTGTTTTCAGAAACAATACTTGCTCCTTTCATTTGGATAATCATTACCTTATCGCCAGTTGCAAATTCTGTTGCGTCAGAAACGGTAATCTCACCAGTACAAGGATCTAAATCTTGTACCGCCGCATAGCTATTGATAACACCAGAGATGTTTGTTTGCGCGATTGACAATCCAGTAAAAAGGCAAAATAAGAATGTAATAAGTTGTTTCATATTTTGAAAATGCGAGTTTGCGTTTATTTGAATTAGGAACAATGTAGAAATAGCTTCAGAATTCAAGATTCTTCATTCAAAATTAATTCTAATATTGGATATAACTTGTGAGAAGGTTATCGTTTTGTATTTGGAAAGTTTAAAAGGAAGGTAGAACGCCTAAACAAAGGTAAGGAAAACTATTGGTTCATGGTTGATTTCAAAATTGAGATTTTGTAAAACCTTTTACTTAAGTCTCTGTTGTAAGTTTTATCGTTCAGAATTTAGAACTTATCATTCAAAATTACTTCTATTGTATCGTCTAAAAGCAAAACAGCAAGTACCCATTACGCTTGATGAAGCATGGGATTTCTTCTCAAATCCTAAAAATTTGGCGACAATAACGCCAGACAATTTGGGGTTTAATATTCGTACAGAATTACCCGAAAAAATGTATCCTGGAATGATGATAGTTTATACTGTCAAGCCACTTTTAGGTATACCAATGACTTGGGTAACGGAGATAACGCAAGTACGCCATAAAGAGTTTTTTATTGATGAGCAACGTGTTGGTCCTTATGCTATTTGGCATCATCAGCACTTTTTTAAGGAAGTAGAAGGAGGTGTAGAAATGACTGATATTATTGATTATCAGTTACCACTAGCGCCATTAGGTAATATCGGACACTTTTTTGTGAAATCAGAATTGAAGAAAATATTTGGTTATAGAATCACGAAGTTGGAGGAGTTGTTTGGTAAAATGGGGGAGGCTGATATGGAGTTTATTTCTTTGTGATTGTCGCTAGTTTAGTCACAACCCATAGTGTTTAACCGCAAATCATTTATCAAGTCAATGCTGTGACTAGAAACGGCTTCCATATATTTCTGCAGTCAATAATATTTGAAGTTTTTACCAGATTTACTAGTGGTAAAGGAGAGTGCTTGATTTTTGTCGATTAGAGTAACTTCTAATTCGCTATTTTGTTGAAGAAGGTAGTACGTAGTGGCTACGCCTGCTATTCCTGCGCCGCAGATATGGCTATGTGCATGGTGTGTTGTTTTTTACTTGTTAGACGTCGGACACTTCAATGAATTAATAGCAGAAAATTGAAAGATTAAAAAGCAAAATTAAACAAAAGGAGTGTCTGACGTCTCTCTTTCGATTTTTATGTCTTGTTACAGATGTCAGACACTATTTCAGTTAGACGATTGATGAATACTCAATTTCAAAGCTTTTAGTGAATAGAAGTGTCCGACATCTACAGCTACTCAATTTACCTCTAAATTTCCAAAACCCCACTAACTTTCCCTTTATTTTTCACCCAAATTGCGCCCGTCTCAG
>CAZQTE010000346.1:0-6461 GCA_964595615.1 uncultured Saprospiraceae bacterium | reverse complement strand
TCCTTTCTTTTTTGTTTTCCTGTGTTTGGGCAGGTAGTGGATAGTGTGGACTGGTCTACTAAGGACTTTCCTTTTGTCAAAATTCCTAAAACAAAAAAACAAGACTCCATCACTTCTTATGTTCGATATTGGCTTGAGTATAATCATGATTATAATTACTATGGGATTGAGGAAAAATATTTCTCAGATAACTTTAAACAAAGGATTGATACTATTTACGAAAAAGTCAACCTTAATGCAGCAAGAATTCAATGGACAGATACTTTATATATAGAACGTATCGCTAATTACATTGATGACAAAGGGAATGCAGATATTCAGTATTTTCATCCTAATGGGCAACTTAAGGTAAGAATTAATTATGTCGCAACCGATAAACTCCTACCTGATTATGAAAAAGGTTTTCTCTTTGCTGACACTTCTAATTTAAAAACAAGGGTCAGTCTCGCCAATGGAATAGTAAAATATTATTACCCATCGGGTCAAATTGAAAAAATTGAAGAGTACAAGAACGGAGTCAAAAATGGGAAATTTTACTGGTTTTATAATGACGGACAAGCAGCCGAAGAAAAAGAGTATAAACAGAATAATATCACAGGGGAATGGAAAACTTGGTATAAAAACGGACAACTCACAAGCCAAAGTCAGTACAATAACGGACAAGTTGTTGACACCTCCTACAATTGGTACGATAATGGGCAACTCTCTAAGATTTCACAATTTGAAAATGGACTTGAAAGTGGGGAGATAAAGGAATTTCACAAAAATGGACAAATTAAATCTATATCAAATTTTAAAGTTTTTGAAAATGAAAAAGCTGAAGATGTTTTGATACAAGAGGCATTGGAAGATATAAGAGAAGAGTTGGAGAACATCGAAATAGAGAATATTTCCTATGACGATTCCGTGTATTTAAGTAATTATGACACATTAGCAGAAGCAAAGAAAATAGCCTTGTCAGAAAAATATTATGAAATCCCTTTAGGAAAATTTCAATATTTTGACGAAAATGGCAAAACTATAGTTGACGAATATTTCACAGAAGAACTTGGTAAAAAGATACGCCAATTGTACGCTTTAAAAGGAAAAAGAAAACCTAAGGCACAGGATATGAAAATCATAAAGAAGTTAATGAAGTTAGAAGAAGCTATGAAAGCTATCGAAGAAACAGTACAAACGCAATGTAACAAAGAAGTTAATTTTACTCTACCTTTTAGAATATCAAATGGCGCAAGTGCAACAATGTGTATTTCTAATTTAAAAATTGGTATTCCTGATACCACCAAAATCGAATTATTCCCACCGTTCAATAAAGAATATGAGACATTCACGCAAATTGTTACACTAAAAAATGAAGAAGGAGACCTAAGATATTTGCTTAAGTATTCTTCGGGGCAAGTTTGTCTTGACTACAACTTAAATTGTGGAGAAATACTGCAAAAGGAATTAAAGAAGACAAGTTCAATGAGAGTGAACTCAAATTCTTTATACTCAGGTGTTACAAAAGTTTACCATCGCAATGGTCAATTAAAAAGTGAGTCTATTTATGAAAAAATCTCGTACGATGAAAGAAGACGTTTTCATTCGCTTTTATTAGAGACAAAAGAATATACCCAGAACGGTAAAATATTAATAGAGTATATTCGCGATAGTATCTCAAAAAAATGTGAAGAATGCGCTTCCTATGACATGAGATATTTTTATGATGATTATGAAAATATTTTAGCAAGTTTCCTAACTTTCAAAAAAAATGACGCAAAATGGCAAGAAATAACATTCTTCCATCCAAACGGCAACATCAAGAAAAAAATCACAAAAAAAGACAGAAAACTCCACGACTGGCAAGAACTCTACAACGAAGCAGGAGTACTCATCGTCAAAGAAAAATTTGAAGAGGGTAAATCAGTAGAATTCATAAAATACTAATACATCGGGTAACTATCAATAATCAAATAAATCAATCCAATCAAAGAGCAAGTGACAATCCAAAAGCGAATATCTTTATGAAAAGTAATTGGGCTTTCATCCATTAGGTTATTTTCTATTTTCGGCACAGTGATATTAATTTTCATATTATAAATGTGGTTTGAACATAGGGAGTCTGCATTTTTATCATCATGACAAAAATGTAGAATAAAAAATATATAATGCGTTTTTTGTAAGAGGGATTAATACGTCATTTAAGACTGCGTTTGAGAAACAGTTAGTAACGACGAAATAATAACTCCGTCAAGTTGGACAGTGTATAATTTTTCTCAGTTTTGGCTTCAAAGCACGATAATTGTTGATACTTTGAGTGATTTGAAGTGAAAAATGAGGAAAATTTGACCTGCCCAGATGACGGACTTAATGTTTTGTCGTTACTTAGTATTTTAAATGAAGTGTAACGAGGGTATATAGTTTTGCCTTTGTAGGAGGAATATCTTTTCTATTTATACTTATTCCAAAAAGAATGCCATAGGATTTTTCAATAATATAATCAAACAATAATATCTCACTCGAAAAGAGCAATCGCTTCATCCTCTTTTCTACGCATTAAAGCTGCTTCTGCGGGCGTTTTATCCCCAAATCCACATAAATGTAAGACGCCATGAATGACCACACGTAAAAATTCTTTTTCAAAAGAAACTTCAAATTTTTCTGCATTTTCGCGTACTCGGTCTATGCTGATAAAAATATCGCTTTCGATGTAAGGATGTTCGGCATAAGGAAAGGTGATGATATCTGTGAGCGTGTCATGGTCGAGGTGTTCGACATTAATTTTGTGTAGATAATCATCTGAACAAAAAATATAATTTAAATAATTCAACTCGCACTGTTCACGTACAATAATCCGCTTTATCCAATAGGAAATCTTATCTGGATTCTCAATCTCAAAATCAGTATCTTCGCTATTAAAATCAATAGCAGTCTCGTCATCTTCAAGTTCTGGAAAAACCATTTTATTTAGTTGTTGGTTGGTAGTTGGTAGTTGGTAGAGCCGCTTTACCAACAACTACCAACTAACAACCACCAACTAAATTAATATCCTTTTTTGCCTAATAAACGGAACATATTCGTCTTATAAGCCTCAACACCTGGCTGGTCAAATGGATTCACACCTGAGATGTAACCACTCACCGCACACGCTTTTTCAAAAAAGAAAAATAACCAACCTAAGTGGTATTCTGTCGCCTCTGGAATGTTGATGATTAAGTTAGGAACGCCGCCGTCAACATGCGCCATTATCGTACCTTCCATTGCCTTTTTGTTGACATAGTCCATAGACTTGCCCGCAAGGTAATTTAAGCCGTCCAAATTAGCTTTGTCCTTCTGAATTTTCATTTCCACCTCTGGCTTATCTATACTCAAAACAGTCTCAAATAAAATACGTTTCCCGTCCTGAATGTACTGTCCCATAGAGTGCAAATCTGCCGTAAAATCAACTGATGCTGGAAAGATTCCTTTGTGGTCTTTTCCTTCACTTTCTCCATACAACTGCTTCCACCATTCCGCGATAAAATGCAAACGTGGTTCGTAATTCACCAACAATTCAATGTCCTTTCCTTTACGGTGTAAGGCATTACGCGCCGCTACGTACTTATAGCAATCATTGTCCGCATATTTTCCTTGATAAATCTTACGTGCATCTGCCGCCCCCTTCATCAAAGCATCAATATCTGCTCCCGAAGCCGCGATTGGCAACAAACCAACTGCTGTCAAAACAGAGTAACGTCCACCTACATCATCTGGCACAACGAAGGTTTCGTAACCTTCATTTGTCGCCAATTTCTTCAATGCTCCACGGCTTTTATCTGTAGTCGCAAAAATGCGTTTCTTCGCTTCTTTCTTACCGTATTTAGCTTCTAACTTTTGCTTTAAAACACGGAAAGTAATCGCAGGTTCGGTCGTCGTTCCTGACTTTGAAATCATATTCAAAGAGAAGTCACGGTCACCGATAATTTCTATCAAGTGCGCTAAATAGGTACTTGAAATATTAATTCCCGCAAAGTAAATTTCTGGTCCTTTACGGTCTTTTTTCTTTTGATTATTGCGGAAAGAATGTCCTAAAAATTCAATCGCTGCTTTCGCTCCCAAGTACGAACCACCAATACCAATCACGATTAAAACCTCTGAATTCTTCTGAATCCGTTTCGCCGCTTTCTTGATACGCGCAAATTCTTTTTTGTCGTAATTAACTGGCAAATCCAACCAACCCGTATATTCACTGCCTGGACCAGTTCCATTTTCTAATCTCTTCGCAGCCTCTTCAATCTGAGGTACGAGTAAGTCTAATTCATGCGCATTGATAAATTTTTCTGCGTGAGAATGGTCAAAAGTCAGATGCTTCATTTACTTTTAGTTTTATTTTTGTTTCTTAAAAAAATCCCATGAAAGTGACATGAAAAAAATAAAAAGCTAAGCGGTTAATTGATTTTAGTTTTTTATTTTTTTCCTGTCACGGGATTTTTTAAAGAACATGAATTTTGAATGCTGAATTTTGAATGCTGAGAACCAGAGAATTTGGTCTTTCTTTTTCAAAAAACAGGAATAATGTCTGCATCGTTGGAACGATATAAGACGAAGTTTGGTTTGAATAATTTGGTAGGACATTAAAACTTCGGCGCGAAGATAGAGATAAATGTCCTTTTTAATTATCTTTGCACTCCTTTTTCGGGAAGAGATTTCAGATGTTAGACATTGGATGTTAGACAGCATCTAAAAATCTATATATTTTGTAGAGATTAAATCTCACTAAAAACAATAGTAAGAACTCGTAAACTATGAGAAATTCATACTCATTCCTTTCTCAATTCATGTAGCTGCTTTTAGTTAGTTGCCGGTCGTCCGCTGACAGTTGACCGTGCATACCAAATCAAATCTGTCATTTTTCAAATAAAAAAGTTAAGACCAAAAGATATAAGACAGTCTAAAATCCAACGTCTAATATCTAAAATCTAAAGAAAATGCTCGATAAATTAGAAGCAATAAACGACCGCTACCTTAATTTGCAAGACCAATTATCTGACCCTGCTACGATGTCAGATATGTCTAAATTCACGAAAATTAGTAAGGAATACGGTTCTTTGAAAGAAATCGTAGGAGTGTATCATCAATATTCCGAATTGCTGGGGAATATCGAAACAGCAAAGGAAATGCTCGCCGACCCTGAGATGAAGGAAATGGCACAAATGGAATTGGATGAATTAAAACCACAATTGGAACCTTTGGAGGAGAAAATTAAAGTTTTACTTATCCCTAAAGACCCAGAGGACGAGCGCGATGTTATTTTTGAAATTCGCTCGGGTGCAGGTGGTGACGAAGCGGCGATTTTTGCTGGAGATTTGTATCGTATGTACTCCAAATATTTCTCAAATCAAGGTTGGAAAACAGAAATTGTCAACATCACCGAAGGAACAGTTGGTGGCTATTCCAAATTGGTTTTGGAAGTCATTGGGACGGATGTATATGGTACGCTTAAATTTGAAAGTGGCGCGCACCGGGTACAGCGTATTCCTTCGACCGAGTCGCAAGGTCGGGTACACACCTCTGCCGCGACGGTCGTGGTGATGCCTAAACTGGAAATGCAAGATGTGGACATCAATAAAGCTGATTTGAAAACGGATACTTTCCGTGCCAGTGGTGCGGGTGGTCAGCACGTCAACAAGACAGAGTCTGGGGTTCGTTTTACCCACTTGCCGACGGGGATAGCTGCAGAAAGTACAGATGCACGTTCACAAATCAAAAACCGTGATATTGCCTTGCAACGTTTGTATCAAAAAATCTATGATGCGCAAAAAGAAGCACATGACTCGAAAGTACGGGAAGCCCGCGCCTCTTTGGTAGGTTCTGGCGACCGTTCAGATAAGATTAGAACTTATAATTATCCACAAAATCGTGTGACTGACCACCGTTTGGAAGGTGCAAGTAAGAATTCTTCTTTGCAGACAGTGATTGAAGGGGATTTGCAGAATATTATTGAGGCTTTGAAAATTGCGGAGAATGCAGAGAAGATGAAGGCTGGTGGGGAGGAGTAATTCGATAAAATAATAGCAAATGGCTAAGGCAAAAAGTATAAGAATACTCCATCTAAGAGATATAACACTTGCTAAGATTGAGTATAAAGGCGGTTTTCAAGGAATAGGAAAGGCATATAAAAAATTAATGACTTGGGCTAAAGTAAATGCCTTTACAAATCCGACGAAAAACAAAACCCTCACGATTTATCATGACGACCCAAATATCGTTGGGATGAATAATGTGAGACAAAGTGCTTGCATCATTACTGATATGCCCATTGTGCCAACGGAGGAAATCACCATGCTCGATTTCAAACCTGGAAAGTGTGTTGTAGGAAGATTTGAAGTTTCATTTTTTGAATTTAGGGATGCATGGATTGAAATGCACGAATGGATAAAAAAGGAAAATCTAACAATCTCAGGAAAGTCATTTGAAGTCTATCAGAATAAATCGAGTAGTCA
>CAZQTE010000345.1:0-6484 GCA_964595615.1 uncultured Saprospiraceae bacterium | reverse complement strand
ACTTTTGTTACACGGTACTAGCCCCTTATTTTCTAACTAAATACCACATTAATTGGACAACACTGGGTATAAGGAACAGGTCAGAAATAAGATACCATCAAATAAATAACATGAAAAAACACATAACACTATCATTTTTGCTTACATTTTTTTTGGCTTTTTCGATAACAGCGCAAACTGTTAAAACCAATGAGGAAGGCGATAAAATAGTAGAGTACCCTGATGGTACTTGGCGATACCTAGAGCCTGGAGAGGAATTTCCCGCTATTGATACTCCTGTTAAAGAACAAGAGGAAGTGAGTAAAAAAAATAATCCTAAAGAACAAGATGCTGAATTCCAAGCTCGTATACAAGCTATTAGAACTGCAGAAAAGCAACAACGAAAGGTTGAGAAATTGCAATTAAAAATGCAAAATTTAGCTCAAGCCCGCTTAGACTTAGAAACTGAATTAGCAGTATTGCGTAGTAGTGAAATACCAGATGCGACAAAAGCAGAATTGTTAGAAAGACGTGTTATTAAAGCACGAGGGATAGAGAAAATGACTCGTGGAGAGCTAAAAATTGCTGAGGCAGAAGCTAAATTTTTCACTGGCTTAATAGATATGAGTAAAAAAAAGCGTGAAAAAGAATTAATGAAATATGAGGAAGAAAAGCTTGCAGCAGAAGAAAAATTAACTCAAACAAAGAAAGATAAGACTTCCAAAAAAAATTCTCAGAGTCAGCTTGGTAGTTCGTCCCGACCGAAACAAGATTATACCAAATATTCTTCAGCAAAAGATGTAATCTTAAACCCTCCAAAGTACAAGTGTAATATAAAAATAGATGAAGTAGATGAGTTCACAGGAAAGCGACGTAGGACAACAGAATCGGAAATATTGTTTACCTATACTCGTGACGAAGTCAAACCTTACTACAAAGATAAAGACCACACTGTTTGCAATGCAAATGTAACCTCGATGAGTGGAGGAATTTATGTTTTCTCCCTTGAAATTGCTATTGCTTCTCGCACTGCAAAGCAAGAATATGGTGGTATTTTATCTAATGCAACACTCATGGTTGTACTGTTAGACGGTACGACGATTAGTATGATAAATAGCAGGACAGACCGTGGTCAATATGACGCAGTTAGAGATGTCCATACTTTTCAAGGAAATTACCAAATACCACCGAAACAAGTGAAAGATTTAATAGAAGGTGAGATTGATAAAATTCGTGTGGTCTGGGAGAAAGGATATGATACTTATGAAATCTATGAAATGGATTTTTTGAGAAATCACTTGCAATGTCTAATTGATTAAATATGAAAATATGAAGTATGAAATATGAATGCTTGATTTTCATATTTTATACTTCATATTTTAAATTTAAAAACTATTCTTCAAAAAAGCCCACGCTTCCTCCTACCCAAGTCTTGTCTTTATTGTACTTCACTCCTATCATCGCGCCTTTTGACAGACGGCATAAGTTGGTGACAATAACTGGGCGTTCTGCGCCACGTTCCCAAAGCATTAGCATTCTCACTTCTAATTTTGCAGGAACATCAAGTGTATCAACGACTGGCGCGTATTTTACTTTTCTTTGTAGGATATAATTCTCTTTATCCTTAATCATGCTAATATCATGACGATTCAAATTGAGCATCACGCCTGAGCCTGCGAAAGAATATAAGGGCTTTAAAACGTAGTTCTCCAAATCCGCTGGCAATTCCTCTAACTCATTCAAAAAGAAGGACTTAGGCACATATTGGCTTTGCAAATAAGGTAATGTATGCTTACTGATACGAAAGAACCAATGTGGATGCCCTATCCAAGTTACATTATACGCTTCCTTCGTAAAATAGAATTCTCGCTCTAAATCATCCCGCTGAATCAACTCATCAAAAATCACGCGATTGAAGATTTTTTCAACCTGAATTTTACGTCCTTCCGCATTCTTGTAAAAGACATCTTTGCCTTCTACTATCAAGTCTGACACACAGACATAAGGCACACCTATCAAGTCCTTACAAATAATAAAGTCAATCGCTGTATTTTGCTTTTCTGGTTCAACTTCAAGCAAAATAACATTCTCAGGATTGCTATCACCAACGATTACTTTACGCAATGCTTCAATATACTCCTCTTCTGAAAGTCCATTGAAAAGGTGACTATATCCTGCGGGGATATCGTAATTTTCAAGATAATTTTTAGCTAAAGCGTGCTGAAAAAAGTAAAGAGAAGGAAAACCTTGTGCTTCGATGAGTTGCGGAGAGACAACACCTTCATCGTCAATACAGATACCAAAATCCATCTGCAAAAAAGTCGTGTGTTCCGTTTCATTCGGAACGACTTGCCCTGCCAAAACTGCACCTTGTGATAATTCCTTAAAATCAGGACGCACTATGGTATCCGTAATTTCTTCACAAGCTTGTATCAGCTTGGCTTTCAAGGCTTTATCAATAAAAACGGGCGTCTCTGCAATCTTAAAAGTAGGACGATAAGCAAATTCCTTTTCAAAATTATCGACTACTTTGTTGTAAACTTCTTCGGAAAAACTGGTATTAAATCGGGAACGTAATTCGGGAATCATTGTGAGTTGTTTTTAAATATGAAATAGGAAATATGAATAGCGCCTTTTGGAACATTCATATTTCATACTTTATATTTCATATTTAACTAAGGACGAGTTCTTCTTTCAATGCGCCAATCGCATCATTAATAAAAGTAGGAAGTATCGTCTTGTGTGTTAATTCAATCTTCTCTGGATGTGACAAATCTCGTACCATAGATTCGAGTTTATCTTTACCATGTTCATTGATAATCATAACAGCCATCGGTTCACTCTTAAAGTGACGCAACATACCTGGTGCATCTGCCTCTGGGTGAAATTGTACGCCTATCATCTCAGGAGAAAAACGAATGCCCATTACGGCGCGTTCTAAGTCTACCTCAGGGCGAATTTTCTCCAAAGCTAAGATTTCAGCGCCCATTCCTTGCAATTTTTCTTCATCTGGCTGCACTGCTTGATAGCTACGGAAGTCTGCAGCGTAAAAAGGATTTGGTAATTCGGACAATAGCGCATCTTTCTGACCATCTTCAGTCAAATGCACGCGTGTCGTACCAAACATAGGACTTTTACGTTCTGTAATCGTCGCTAAGTTAAAGTGATTTGCCGCCATTTGAAAAGAGTGACAAATGAAAAAAGCAAACTTGCGTGGCGCAAAACTATTCTGATTACTCAACCAAATATTGTCGAATAATTCATACAATTTCACATCCCAAGTCCCAAATTTTTCGCGTGGGTCACCCGGTCCTCCTGAGAAAATAAAGATGTCAAAGTCTTCTACACTCGGTACATCGCCTTTCCCACGTACATCAAACCATTGAGACTCAACTCTTCTATCAAATTTCTTCACTATTTCTTGAATACAACGCATTCCTTGGTTAGGCGTGCTATCGTACAAATCTAAAATCGCTAATTTCTTTTTCATGCTTATTTTTTGGAGGTGAGAGGTGCGAGGAGAGAGGTGAGAGGCGCATTTCGTAAATGTCCATTCTCACCTCTCTCCTCTCACCTCTCCCCTCTCGTCTAAAAATCGGTTCTCCGCTAAATTGTTAGAAAGTGACATGAAAAAAATAAAAAACTAAGTTGTTACTTGATTTTAGCTTTTCATTTTTTTCCTGTCACACAATTTTGCGAAGAACAAAAAATCTATTTCTTAACTGCACGCTTCTTCGGCGCAGCTTTTTTCTTCGCTGGAGTTTTCTTCTTTGCTGTTTTCTCAACTGCATTTGTCACGAAAGTTCCCCATTCGATTTGAGGTGTTCCGTCATGACCTTGTGCGCGTTCGATAGCGTAGTTTGCCATTGTTTCGACTACCCATTCAAAATTTTCTGGTCCGACACTTGCGTAATCTGCATCTGGTGCTGGATTACAAAAGTCAATCGCGATTGGAATGCCGTCGCGTACCGCAAATTCTACGGTATTGAAATCATAACCTAATGCTTTGTTTAATTTCAAAACACCTTCTTCGATTTCTTTTAACAACTCATCAGACACATCAAAATCCGCTTGGTAGCGTAAGTGGTGTGGATTGCGTGGCTCGTAGTGCATCACACGTACATGCTTGCGACCAATGCAGTAACAACGGAAGTAACTCGTAAATTCGATGCCTTCTTGCAACATCATCACCAATTGCTCTGTCTCATTGTAGGCATCCCAAATCTCTTGTAGACTTTCTACTTTATAAACAGATTTCCAACCTCCACCAGCGTGTGGCTTCATCCACAATGGAAAATCACCCAAATATTCCAACATTGCATTCCAATCTAAAGGGAATTTTAGGTTGGTAAAACTTGCTGATGTAGTATCATCAGGATGCGTATGAGACGGCAAAAGAACCGTTTTCGGTACAGCTACGCCGATTTGCTCTGCCAATACATTATTAAAATATTTCTCATCAGCAGACCACCAAAATGGGTTATTCAAAACGATAGTCCCTGTTGCCGCTGCGTTTTTGAGGTATGCGCGGTAAAAAGGTACATCTTGCGAAATACGGTCAATGATGACGGCGTAATCTGTCGCTTGATTTTGCATAACTTCACCAACTATTACAGGTTCAGCAGTGATGCCTTTAACTTTTTTGCTATTGATACGCTCCACAAGTGCTGCGGGGAATGTGCGTTCTTGTCCGTAGAGGATGCCTATTTTTTTCATTTCGAAATAGTTGTTAGTTGGTGGTTGAAAGTTGGTAGTAGAGTATAGTTTGGTGGCTTGAATGTCAATTGGAAATTGGGCGAAAAGCCGCCTAACAACCACCAACTAACAACCACCAACTAATTTAATTATTCATCACTGACAAATAATGCGGAAACATATCCCGCCACAATGGCCAATCATGCGGCTCATGACCACGAATATCTAACCAATGGTCTATACCTTTTGACTTTAAAATACCTGACATCTGGAGATTGCTATCCAAACAAATGTCTTTATGTGAAGTACCCAAAATGATTTTCATGTTGTACAACTCTGGGTTATCATTTCCAGGCATGAAATCCATTGGGTTATTGAAATATACGTCTTCGTTATAGTGTCCGTCCACGAAGGATTTGATGTCAAACGAACCACTCATACTGAATAAGTGACTGACTGCCTCTGGGTGACGAAATGCGTAATTAGCCGCCATAAAACCACCAAAACTTGGACCTCCAACTGCTACTTTACCTGTGCCACTAATCTCGCGCAATTGAGGAATAAACTCTTCATGTAAGAAACGGTCGTAAAAATTGTGATTGGCGACACGTTGTAATGGATGCGTATTTTTATTGTACCAACTTTCTTTGTTGATTGAATCAACGCAGTAAATTTGCACCATGCCTTGCTCAACAAACCATTTTACACTATTAATTAAGTGAAAATCTTTGCATTCATAATAACTGCCTAAGGTCGTCGGAAAAATCACAATCGGATAGCCGCGGTCACCGAATTTTAACATCGGAATATCGCGCTGTAATATGTGGGAATAAAAGTCGATATATTGTTCTTTCATTGGTTATTAGTTACTCGTTATTGGTTATTGTGTTATTGGTTATTATGTTATTAGTCAAAAGAATAACCAATAATTAATAACCAGTAACTAATCTGACACAAATGTATAGGCTTTTCACCAAATAAAAAAGCGGCAAACGGTAGCTTTCGATTAGTTAGAAATTAGCCAAATATTAGTCTGCAAAAGATTCACAGGTTTTTGTTTTGTTGCACAGAATTATTCTTTGAAATATCACAAAAATCATTCATTCCTATTAAAAAATATGGATTTCATAAAAAGCGCATTCCAAAAAATATTCCGAATATTATTCAAAAAAAATATTCATTCAGAACAAAATTCTGTAAAAACGACTTCAAATTACTTTTTCTCGCGCAAACTATCGAAAAATGTTCAAATTGACATTTACCTTCCTCCCTCCTATTTCGGTCGTAAAAAACGTAAATATCCTGTCTTATTTTTCAATGATGGACAGGATATGGAGGCGGTAAATTTGGTGTCGACTTTAGAGAAATTATTCGCTCAAAAACAGCTTCGAGAGCTTCTCATTTTCGCCTTTCATCCGAATGATAGAATGCAGGAATATGGGACACAATCTACAGCTGATTACGCTGGTCGCGGAAGCCAATCTCGGGCTTATCAGGATTTTTTGACGGAAGAATATTTGAGAGAAATAAAAAAGGAATATCGTGTGAGTGAGGCGACAGAAGATTGGGCGATTGCAGGCTTTTCTTTGGGTGGTTTATCGGCTTTTGATGTGGCTTGGAATCATGCTAATGTTTTTGGAAAAGTTGGTGTCTTTTCAGGGGCATTGTGGTGGCGTAGTAAGGCATTTATCGAGGATGACCCAGATGCGGACAGGATTGTGCATGATTATGTGGAAGCGGCGCAAAATTGTCCTGATTTGAAATTTTGGTTTCAGACGGGTACGAATGATGAGACGGATGACCGCAATAA
>CAZQTE010000344.1:0-6485 GCA_964595615.1 uncultured Saprospiraceae bacterium | reverse complement strand
ATTTAAGAAGTTGTTTGAATTTAACTTTTCGTAGAATTGTCTTAACTTGTTCGCTACTTATTCAAACAATACCATAAATACATGAAAATATTCCAACACCAACAGTGGCATTTTCTAAGTCTCGTAGGAATGCGAAAATAATAAAGGGTTTATTTCAAATTGAAAACTATGGACAAGAAAAATATAAATGAACTATACTGGCTCGCTGAAGAACTGAAATCCTATACAGATTTAACAGGTGACCGCTTTGATATTGATAATGCGCAAAGGCGGTTATTTCCAATGCAAATTTTTATTTCAAACATCAATTCTACTGAACTTCAAAAACTCTATGACGAGCTCTCTGACTTATTAGAAGTTGCTGCTTTTTTTGATAAAAATGCATTTTCGGAGAAGGTGGATGAATTGTATCAGATTTTGGAAACTAGAAAGTAAGGAAGATGAAAAAAAAGACATTTCACCCAAAAATAGCTAATCCAATCTCAAAAAGTATAGTAATAATAGGCTTAATATTCGCAAGTTTTGGAGTATTTATATACCAACAAGAACCTGACAAAACAATCCCATTAGCATCATTAGCATTTTCCTTATTGATAATTTTTGTTGGTCTATGGGGTATAGGAGGAGTAAAAATCTATGGAAATATCATTGAAAGGTCATTCTTTCTAGGTTTCGTAAAGAAAAGAAGAAATCTAAAAAATCTTAAATTCATAGAAGGTTCGCATAAGAATATGTATCGAACATTTACGCATTTTCCCATCTTGTCCTTTTTCATGAAACCATTTTTCAACAGTGTTGAGTATGCAAATTACAGGTATCTAACTCTTAAATTCAGAGGCAAAAGCAGTCTCGTCATTGACGGATTAGGAATGAAAAGAAAGGATTTTGAAAAAGTACATGCACTGCTTAAAAATAGTCTTTCTAAAAATAAACGTTCTTCGCCAAATCGTGTGACAGGAAAAAAATAAAAAACGCATTAAAAAGCAGAATTCTAAAAAAATCAATGAGTAACAAACTAAAAATCACTTTTATACTTTTATCCTTTTGCCTCTTTCTGTCCTGCCAAGAGCAAGAAAAAAGAGAACAACTAAAGGTAATCACAAAGCAAACTAAGCCTCAAGAAAAACCCAAAGACCCATATTTCACAAAAAGCGATGCCATATACTCCCCTTTTGGTCCAAACACCATCACACGAAATATCATTCAAGACAAAAATGGGATTTTTTGGCTAGCAACATGGGAAGGTATTATCCAATACAACGGACATAATTTTATTAACTTCACGAATAAACATAAGTTAAAGCCCGCTCGTGTTTTCACCATATTAGAAGATAAAACGGGTAAAATTTGGTTTGGAACTGTAGGCATGGGCATATTTCTTTACGACGGTAAGGACTTTAAGCACATCACTACAAAAGACGGTTTGATTAACGATACTATTGGCTGTTTTATGGAAGATAAAGCGGGTAATATCTGGATTGGCACGCAAAACGGGATAAGTAAATATGACGGCAAGGCATTCACAAATTTCAATAGAAAAAAAGGGACAATAGAGGATGATATTAATTCCATAGTTGAGGATAAAATGGGTAAATTGTGGATTGGAACAAGAGGAACTGCCTGTATTTATGACGGAATAAAATTCACTACTATCAAAAACGAAACGGGTTTTCCTTTCGTAAATGTCCGGACTATTATTAAAGACTCAAAAGATAATATTTGGCTGGGTGGTAGTGACGGACTTTGGTCTAACAATGGTCTGATGTGGAATAAAATTACTGGCAATTTTGTGGGTTATATTTATGAAGATACCAAGGGGAATATTTGGACGAGTTCGGAAGGAAGTACCAACAATAATTGGGTAATTTCTCGTTATAATGAAGAATGGACTCCTACTCAAATTAAAGCCGCGGATAATATGTTTTTCGGGATAATTGAGGATAGTGTTGGGAATATTTGGTGGGGTTCTTTGCGTGGGATATTTCGGTATAGTGGGAAGAGTATTGAGGGTTTTAGGGAAGTAACAGAAATGGAATTTAAGATTGATTAAGAAGAACTAAGCTTGAAACAAAAAAATAGAAACTCATAAAAAGAAAAAATGAAATTTTACACCTTAAGCCTTTTTCTGATAATTGGAGTCACCTTTCAACTAATTGGTCAAAATATAGAAGTAAAAGTAGATAAAGAAATCTTCTGCCATGCTGATAAATCCTTAATATTTTTGTCAAATGCTGAGGGAGAGATTTTACATGATTGGCATTTAACATCTTCTGATTTTATCGAAGATGTTGTCTTAAATTGCTACTTAGAAAAAGAAAAATATTTGAGACTTGACCTTACTATTTTTAGTGAATATTTACTCAACATAGACGGTAAGGAGTATTCTATATTCAATGCCATTACAGAGCAAAACATTTCGGAAAAACATAATGTAAAAAAAATAAATGATTGTAATTATCCCAAACCAACATTTGAGTATCAAGATATTACAATAAACATATCAGGAACAGAAGAGTTAGACAAAATAATCCTCACCTCCTTTAAACATGACTATTCTTCCTCTGTCAAAACTAAAAAAGGAAAAACTAGGATACGCTATCAACTCCCTGTTGGTTTTGATTTTTTAATTACATTATTTTGTAATAACGAACCCACTCCTAGAACAATTTACTTGAAGCATAATGAAATTCAACCTGTCATTAACTTGGATTGGAGCACCATGAATAAGGATGTAAAAGAGATCACTATACCCATTCTTGCCTCAAAATATTGGTATGGAAAAGTTACTGCAACAAATGAAGATACAGGAAAATTATCCACTTTATTTAATACTCAAAGCATTTCGGACTCTGCCGACGATACAAGTTTTTTTATTCCTCAAAATGAATTTTTCTATGATTTCAAACTATCTTTAAGGAGGGCTGATGACGATTATGAAAGAAGACGTCTTCATTTCACTTCTAATTCTGAAGATTTTGCAGTGAAAACTATCAAATATCCAGAATTAGAGTATGATATTGATTTTTCAGAAAATAAGGCGTATACAATTAATTTTAACAACGATACCTTTGATTTATCTTTTAAGTATACCGCTCCATTATATATCATGTCGCCTACAGATCCTTTTTCAAGTACAGTAAAACATGAAATACATTCTCAATGGCTAATTAATAATAATTCTCAAAATGATGTAAGTTATACCCTACCAAACCTTAATTCTTATCTCTCAATTTACCCTTCAATTGAACTATTAAAGAGAATATACCCAACTAGTGTTAGTTTTTCTCATAAAATAAACTCTAATCAGGTGATAACAGTTGAAGATTATTTAAAAAGGAGTATTTATGGTTGGTAAACTTGAATGTGGATAGAAATATAAGTTTTAAACTAAAAACCACACAAAATGAAAAGCTTAACAATCAACCAAAATCCCAAAGTAGCACCAAAATTTCAGTCCTACCCCACTGAGATAAAACCAAAAATAGAATTCCTAAGAAACCTAATCATCGAAACAGCAGAAGAATTAGAGGAAATCCAAGAAATCGAAGAAACTCTTAAATGGGGAGAACCCAGCTATTTAGTCAAAAAAGGAAGTACAATCAGAATAGACTGGAAAGCCAAAAAGCCCAATCAGTACGCAATGTATTTTAAATGCACAAGTAAGCTAGTCCTTACTTTTAGAGAAGTTTATGGTGATTTTTTCAATTATGAAAACAATAGAGCTATTCTGTTTAACTTAGAGGAAGAAGTACCGAAAAAAGAGTTGAAAGAATGCATTCGGATGGCATTGCAGTATCATTCTCTAAAACATCTTCCAAAATTAGGAATGTAGCCCAAAAAATTCATTTATAAAGATACGCATTTATCGTATCCTTTAATCCGCTTTAAACGCGCCTCGATTGTGCAAAATCCACTGCGCGTCCAATTCCAATGGCGAAACGCCCTTACAAGCCTGTGTTTTCTCCCGTGATAAGGTGACATGCGAAAACGAACGAGTCGAAGTCATTCAAAATTCAAAATTCTTCATTCAAAATTAATTCAAATGACAAACAAAATAGCACTATTAAGAGGCATAAACGTCGGAGGAAGAAGAAAAATCCTCATGGCAGAATTGAGAGAATTGCTAACAAACATCGGCTTTGTAGACGTAAAAACCTATATTCAAAGCGGCAATATTTTCTTTAATCTAAGTCAAGAAATGAGCGATGCAGAAATATCAAAAGCTATTGAAAAACTCATTTTAGACCATTATGGATTTGAAGTGCCAGCCGTCGTGCGGTCTGTTGTAGATATTCAAAATGCTATAGCCAACAATCCTTTTTACGAGGGAAATGAAGAAGATATTACACATTTGCACCTCACATTTCTAAAAGAAAAGCCCAGTGCTGAAAATTTGGCAAAAACAGAGACATACAATTACGAACCAGACCTTTTTGCTATCAAAGACAAGGATGTTTTTCTGTCTTGTCATGGGAAATATCATAAGTCAAAGTTGACAAATAGTTTCTTTGAGAAGAAGTTAAAAGTTTCGACGACTACTCGGAATTGGAAAACGGTGTTGAAATTGGTGGAATTGAGTAAAGCGTAAAATTAATTTCAAAAAAAGTGACAAAATACTTTCATCTTTAGTCTATTGGAAATACTTTTATATGGTCAAATAGCTAACTCAAAAAGCTGTGTTAAGCTGTTTATTTCTCTCATCCAATTCTGGACTAAATTTTCTAATGAAAAACAAAGTAGGTTTAATTAATCCTGGCACTTTTAGTGCCGAAGACCACTGGTATCCCAAAGCGTTGAATGCAACGATTCACCCAATGGTCAATTTCTTCCTCAATCTCAGCAAAGAGCGTATTATCAATCGCTATTGCCATTTACACCCTCTGGTGAAACGGGAAACTATGGAAGAAATTCTTAATTATCAATGCAAATATTTCCTCTGGGGTGGTGCAGATTTAATCAATGCAACCTCCGCAGGTGGTAAACGTCAGATGGTTGTAATTGAAAATAATTCTTGTCCTTCTGGGCAAAAATCAATGCCTCTTTTGGACGATAATCAAGAAGAAGGTTCTTACAAATTATTAATCGAAAGAACTTTCAAACCTCTACTCAAACCCAAACAAGGAAATCCAAAAATCGCAGGTAAACTCGCCGTGATTTATGATAAAAACCACATGGAAACCTCTGGTTATGCAGCAGTTATCGCAGATGTCATGCAAGAGGATGTTATTCTTTGTGAATATTATGCGGACGAAGCAAACGAGCATATTTTCTTCGAAAATGGCTTATTGCACATCATACACGAAGGGGAAAAAACGCCTATCCGTGCTGCCTTTCGCTACGTGACTCAAAAACCGTGGACGCGTATTCCTTTGCATTGTAAAACCAAAATTTTAAATCCAATTGTAGCTTGTTTGGCAGGAGGTAGAAATAAAATGGTGGCGGCGAAAGCTTATGATATTTATAATGCAGAACTAAATGGAACGGGTCTAAAAATCAATATTCCTGAGACTATTTGGGATGTATCTAAGGAGGAAATTCCACTTTGGGTGCGCAAAATGGGTGGTTTGGCAGTGGTCAAAATCCCTTATTCAAATGCAGGGCAAGGCGTTTATACCATTGTCAATGAGCAAGAGTTAGAGGAGTTTATGAAGATAGAATTTACCTACAAACGCTTCATTGTCCAATCTCTAATTGGCAATTTCAATTGGTCATCAGACAGTGGAAAAGGTAAATATTACCACGTCGGAATGATACCTAATGCCAAGGGTCAAACCTTCGTCAATGACATTCGTCTCATGGTCAGTAGTACAAAAAATGGTATTCGTCCTTTGTGTGTTTACTCTCGTCGTACGGCAGCACCTTTGACAGAACAAATCACTAATGGCAGCGACTCTTGGGAGATGTTAGGTACAAATCTTTCTGTCAAATTAGGCAAAGATGACTGGTCAAGCGAGACCAACCGCCTGATGCTCATGGATAGACGAGATTTCAATAAATTAGGCTTAGGTTTAGATGATTTAATAGAAGCATATATTCAGACGGTCATCTCGACTATTGCCATTGATAAAATGTGTAAGACACTCATGGGGACAAAGGGCAAATTCAAGAATCGCCTCTTTAAGTCTTTGAATAATGATGAGACTTTGTTGTCTGAAATAATGCAGTAAACGAGTTGCGGGTTGCGGGTTGCGGGTTGCGGGTTGCGGGTTGCGGGTTGCGGGTTAGGTAACAGTCACTTTGGCTTATTTGAAATCCGTAGGTTTCTTTTTCCCTGAAGTTTTAGTAAAAATAGTGCCTGTTACCTTTGTTAAAGTATCCCTGAAAAGGTAACGGGCATTTGTTTTTGCTTAGTAACGACAAAACAATAAGTCCGTCATCTGGACAGGTCAAATTTTCCTCACTTCTCACTTCAAATCACTCCCCGACCTCTGGCACGGGGCAGGCAGCGTATCAACAATTATCGTGCTTTGAAGCCAAAACTGAGA
>CAZQTE010000343.1:3928-6491 GCA_964595615.1 uncultured Saprospiraceae bacterium | reverse complement strand
TGATAGATAAACCGTCGTATAACTTTCCTCATAGTTATTCATGTCTACTGAAAAACTGATTTCGTAAAGCGGCTCAAAAACGTTAAACTCACGGACAACAGAAGTAGCTGCTTCATAAAGTACATTTCCAGCTTGAGACGCTTCTACAGCGACTAGACCTGTCTGCCCATTTAGTGTTAGAGTACTGCCAGATAAGGTTGCAGGTCCTTCAATAAGAGAAAAACTCACGGGCAGACCAGAACTTGCTGTAGCGTTTAAAGTAATGCTAGTAGTCGTGTTTACTTGGTCGGAGATTTCTTCAAAATCAATAGTTTGTGCCAATGGTTCTACGTCTTCTTCCATAAAAACCGCTGTCAAAAGACCGTTTGCACTTAGATTGACTAGGATTTCAGGAGATGTATCAGAGGACACCCCTTCCCAATATTGAAAAACAAAACCTGGCTTGGCAACAGCTTTTACAGGAATATCTATTCCCGTAAAATAAGTTCCCGTCCATGCTTCAGTGTCATCTTCTTCGTCAATATTTAAAGTGCTAAACTCAATATATCCAGCACCTGCGGGTTGTGTCGAAATACTGATTTCTGCAGTATTATCTACTTCCGAAAATGCAGAGACGTAATGCCCTTGCACAATTTCTGTCCTCTCATTTCCGAAGGATTTCATCAAGTTTACATTTTCTTCTTGATTGTACAGATTTTGCCACATCTCTTGTTGTTGTTCAAATTCAAGGTCGAATGTAGTCTGAAATTCATCCAAACGATTAGAAATACGTGTAGGTAAAAATAAGGTATTCAAATGGTCAGCAGAACGATTGATAAAATCATTGCGCCAGTTTTCGTTTTCTATTAATTTATAGAAAAGACGGGCAGACCATTCAGGATTTGGATGACTGAAGTCAGAGGGATTAAGAAGTCTATCTAATGCATTATCTCCTGCATAGCCAGTATTCCAGCCCTCAGAAGTAAACAAGCCAAACACAAAATCTATATCATATGAGAGAAAATGCCATTTGCCATCTTCTACGCGTTCTCTAAAACGACGATTGTTATTGCCTGGCCAATCTTGATTATCAATAAAGATATTATAAACAGCTAAGTCCATAAATTCTTCAACATCCACCCATTCTGCTAGCGCCGCATAATTTGCTTCATTATCAAAAGTATTCTCTTCTAGAAAGACTTGTAAAGAATCCCAATTCAAAATATCTCCCTCTTTGACTTCATCTTCATTCTCTATAAAATCAATCTCATCATCGTCTAAATCGAAACGATGTTTAATATATCGCTTGTCAGAGCGTTCTCGTAAATTATAAATACCCCAATATTCTCCATTTAGATACATAATAGACGGTCGATAAGCTTGATAATTGACCTTTGAAGGCGCAATCAAATCTCCAACATCTGATAAATCTCGGATAAGACTTGACACCGAAGCATCTCTAAATTGTGTAACATTCCAATCGTTACCGCTATTACGCAACATCAAACTGCGATATTCTGTTAATTCTTCATCTGGAAAAACTGGATAATCAAACTTTGAACTCCCCAAACTACCCTTCGCTTTAAGTGCCAAAGACTTTTGGTCGTTCATTGCACTTGATACACCTACTATTTCAGATTCTACGACTTGATTAAAACCTAAAGTACCATCTACTTCATATAATTCAGCATTGATATTTATTTCGATATCTTCTTCATAATTACCAAAAACTCCAGTTTCTTCATCAAAAAAGTCAGATGGATTACCAGTGAGTGCTACTATCGGATAAGCATGTGAAACACCAATTAAGTAGGTTTCTGTTACGATACTACTAGGCTCTAAATCTGTTCCTACTGCAATAGCGCGTATTGGTGTTGGAGTGGATAAAGTCAGTGGAGAAGTGTATAAATTTGAATTTTCATCAGGTGTAGAGCCGTCCGTTGTGTAATAAATATCAGCAGGATTTGCTGTACTAATAGAGATTGTTTGGCTATTCAAATATAAGCCACCTGGAATAGAAAAAATAGGCAAAGGAGATAAACCAGTACCTTCTGCATTAGTTGCACCTGGGGTTGGTGTGGTAAAAAAAGTAAAATCATCTGCCCCGTCAGTTACACGTCCTTCTGAGACATCTGCTAACTGAGGTCCATAAGTATGGGAGTCTTCGATAGTCAGTCCGTCAGGAGCTGTTAAAACGATAGACTCTCCACCTCCACTGAGTTTTGCATCGACATGCAATACACCCTCTTCGGTATCTTTATCAAACCATAAAATAAGAAAACCGCCTGCACTTATGGTTGTTTCAGTAGGTGAAGTAGCTGGAATTTGCCATAAGGTAGGTTCAGCCAAATCATCTGAAAGATAGTAATTTGCAATATCTACGGGAGAGGAGCCTGCATTATAAAGTTCTACCCAATCTTCAAATGCACCACTTTCATCAACTATTCCTGTGTCATTTGAAGCAACAAACTCATTAATGTAAATCTGAGCTGTCGCGACCTGACTTGAAGAAAAAAATAATACTAAAAAAAGGTGGTAAAGATATTTTACTCTCATGAGTGCTTGTTTTATTTGTTTCGAAGGG
>CAZQTE010000343.1:0-3828 GCA_964595615.1 uncultured Saprospiraceae bacterium | reverse complement strand
ACTAAAATAAAAATGTCTGACACATAGAGCCCAAAAAAGGAAATATGTGTCAGACAGTCTGATTTTTTGTGAACGAGGCTTAAGGAAGTGACACTAATATACAAACTATTTTGTAATCAACAATCGACGAACTCCTAACTTGTTTTCTGAGCTTACACGAACAAAATAAGTGCCAGCTGACCAATTTGAAGTATTGATTGTTTTTTGAAGTCTACCTGACTCTATTTCAGCAGTATATATCAGTCTACCCAAAGCATCAGAAACGTAAATCTGTGCTCCTGATTGATAATTTTGATTGAACACGATACTAGTATAATCCTGTGCTGGTACTGGTTGTAAAGAGAAAATTAAGTCACTATCAACGATATTTTCTACATCTACAATACAGGCAACACAAGTTTCCCAACATACAGCTGGCGCATCTGCATCTCCCACCACAGAAAGTTCTCTGTTAGCTGATGCATTTACACAGCTTTCTGCGGCTACTAAGCTTTCTGTAACAGCGCCTTCATCCAATACGAACTTATATTCCTGTACTCCTAAAGCTAACTCTACTGTCGTTGTCCAAATACCATCATTATCTGGGTCTTCCATTGGGTTTGCATCTACAGACCAGTTATTAAAGCCTCCCGATAAATAAACAGTACTAAAGGCTTCTGTATAATCATTCATGTCTACAGAAAAACTAATATTGCTGACTACTGGCTCTCCTGCACAATCATTACAGCTTTCCCAACAAACAGTTGGAATACCTGTATCACCAGCTATTGAAACCTCACGATTTCCTGTGGTATTTACACAGCTTTCTGCTGAATCCAAATTTTCTAGTACAGCACTTTCATCTAATTGGAATTTATATTCGTATACACCAGCCAATAATTCAATAGTTGTTGTCCATATACCGTCATTGTCTGGGTCTTCCATTAGATTTGCATTCGCAGACCAAGAATTAAAATCTCCTGATAAATAAACAGTACTAAAAGCTCCAGTATAGTTATTCATATCAACTGAAAAACTGATATCGTAAAAAGGCTCAAATACCGCGAATTCACGTTCTACTGGAGTAGCTGGTGCATAAGTAGCATCGCCCTCTTGAGATGCTTGTACGACTACTATCCCTGCCTCACCTGTAAGAGTAAGAGTATTGCCAGACACCATTGCAGGTCCTTCTAAGACTGAAAAACTCACTGGTAAACCAGAAGTGGAAGAGGCATTTAAAGTAATAGGATCAGCTGTAGTTTCTTGGTCTGGTATTGCTGAAAAACCAATTGCTTGAGTTTCTAAATCTGTTTCTCCAAAGACGGCTTTCAAAAGTCCGTTTGCACTCAAATTAACCAAAATTTCAGGAGAAGTATCGGCTGATACACCTTCCCAATATTGAAAGACAAAACCTGGCTTAGCAACAGCTTTCACGGGAATATTTATTCCTGTAAAGTATGTCCCTGTCCATGCTTCGATATCATCTTCTTCATCAATGTTTAAGGTACTAAACTCAATAGAACCTGCTCCTGCTGGCTCTGTAAAAATACTAATTTCAGCAGTATTGTCTATATTTGGAAATGCTGCAATATAATGATCATGCATTATATCTGTACGCGCATTTCCAAAGGCTTTCATGAGGTCTGCATTCTCTTCCTGAGCATAAAGGTTTTGCCATAAAGCTAATTGCTGGTCAAATTCAGGCTCAAATATTGCCAAAAATTCATCAATCCGATTCGATACACGCGTTGGTGAAAACAATACATTCAAATGGTCAGCAGTACGATTAATAAAATCATTGCGCCAGTTTTCATTTTCTAATAATTTATAGAAAAGACGGGCAGACCATTCAGGATTTGGATGTCCAAAATCAGAAGGATTGATAAGTCTATCCAGAGCATTGTCGCCAGCATATCCCATATTCCAACCCGCAGAGGTTAACAAACCAAAAACAAAATCTATATCATAAGATAAAAAACGCCATTTGCCATCTTCTACACGCTCTCTAAAACGACGGTTATTATTCCCTGGCCAATCTTGATTATCAATGAAGATATTATAAACAATAAGGTCCATAAATTCATCTAAATCAACCCATTCTGCCAGTTGCGCATAGTTTGCCTCATCTGCAAAATTATTATTTGCTAAGAAAGCTTGTAAGGCGTTCCAATCTAAAATATCTCCTTCTTTGACCTCTATTTCATTTTCTAAGAAATCAATTTCATCATCATCAAGGTCGAAACGATGTTTGATGTATCTCTTATCAGAGCGTTCACGTAAATTGTAAAGCCCCCAATATTCTCCATTGATATAAGCAATACAAGGTCGATAAGCTTGATAATTAATCTGTGGCGGCGAAATTAAGTCATCAACATCAGATAAGTCACGGATAAGACTAGATACAGATGCATCTCTAAATTGGGTGACATTCCAGTCGTTTCCACTGTTACGTAGCATCAAACTGCGATACTCCGTCAAGTCTTCATCTGGAAATACAGGGTAATCAAATTTTGAACTTCCCAAACTACCTTTTGCTTTAAGAGCCAAAGATTTTTGAGCATTTGCAGCACTAGATACACCTACCAATTCAGACTCTACCATTTGATTAAAACCTAATGTTCCGTCTGGTTCGTAAAACTCTGTATTAATATTGATTTCAAGGTCTTCCTCAAAATTGCCAAATATGCCTGTTTCCTCATCAAAGAAATCAGACGGATTACCTGTCAATGCCATTATAGGATAGACGTGAGATATGCCTATCAAATAGGTTTCTGTCACTATAGTACTAGGCTCTAAATCTGTCGCTACAGCAATAGCACGAAGCGGTGTTGCTGTTGAAAAGCTAAGCGGTCCTGTGTATAAATTTGAACTTTGGTTTGGCTCTGAGCCGTCCGTAGTGTAATAAATGTTAGCAGGACTTGCTGTACTAATGCTGATAGTTTGACTATTCGCATACAATCCACCTGGAGCAGAAAAAACAGGTAAAGGCGATACCCCCGCTCCTTGAGCATTAGTCTCCCCTGGCGTCGGCGTCGTAAAGAATGTAAATCCTGAAGCACCGTCTGTTATGCGTCCCTCTGAGACATCTGCCAATTGAGGTCCATAAGAATACGAGTCCTCAATAGTCACTCCATCTGGAGCAGTTAAGACAATATCTTC
Organism: uncultured Saprospiraceae bacterium; assembly: GCA_964595615.1. Taxonomy (GTDB): domain Bacteria; phylum Bacteroidota; class Bacteroidia; order Chitinophagales; family Saprospiraceae; genus JAHDCG01. The sequence goes on along the minus strand of CAZQTE010000343.1, from coordinate 690 downwards.
ACCACTACCACTGAGTTTAGCATCAACATGTAAAACACCTTCTTCTATATCTTTATCGAACCATAGAATGAGGTAATCACCTGCACCTATGGTAGTTGAATCAGGCGCGGTATCAGGAATCTGCCATAAGGTTGGCGCTGCCAAATCATCTGATACGTAGTAGTTTGCAATATTCACGGGTGTAGAACCCGCATTGTAAAGCTCTACCCAGTCTTCAAAAGCTCCACTATCATCAGTTATCCCCGCATCATTGGACGCGACAAATTCATTGATAAAAATTTGAGCATTGAGAGAGTTGCTAGCAAATAAAAATAATGCTGCGAATAAGAAATGGCGAAAAAGGTGCTTGGCACTCATATCTTGGTGTGTATTTTTTTGTTCAAAAAGGGACTATACTAAAGCTATTTTGAATAAATTTAGTAAAAGTAATTTATTGAATTACTTTTACTTAGAAACGCTGAAAGAATAACTTATAAAGGTTTGACAGAGAGAATTTTTTCTCAGTTTGGGCTTGAAAGAGGGATAATTGTTGATACTTTGACTGATTTCAAGTGCAAAATGAGGACAAATTATCCTGTCAAATGTTATAAGTTATTTTTTTAGCGTTTCTTAGTGTGTGAAAATAATTGTGTTTGCTAAGTAAAAGAAATTCAATAACTTGAGCCATTATACTTGTTTCCCGATAGGAAT
>CAZQTE010000342.1:0-6510 GCA_964595615.1 uncultured Saprospiraceae bacterium | reverse complement strand
ATTGTTTCACACCACAAAAATACGGGGAATTTTTTTGCCTTGTTTGTACAGCCTACCTTTAATATCATTGCGACTATGCCCTCCACCCCAATACATTTTATTTTTTTCAATAAAATTAACAAAGTCATACCATAATCTATCTTGTTGAATTTCATCCAATTCTTTATTAAACATGACATTGAATTCAAATCCTATATCCATTTACTTGTGTTGATTAATTTTAAAATATCTCAAACCAAACCCTCCCGAATCAAATCATGCAAATGCACAACCCCAACATAAGCCCCATTATCCGTCACCATTAACTGCGTAATACTCCTCTCCCGCATCATTTCCAAAGCTTTCACAGCCAAAGCATTTGCTTGGATAGTCAAAGGATTTTTAGTCATAATATCCTTGGCTTTAAGTTCTGAAATATCCTCTCTTTTCTCCAGCATTCGCCGCAAATCTCCGTCCGTAATTATCCCTACTATTTTTCCTTTTTTATTCAGCACAGCCGTACATCCCAATCGTTTGGAGGTCATTTCTAAAATCGTTTGACGCAATGTTGCTTTCTTGGAAACAGCTGGACTTTCATGTTGCGGATACAAGTCGCGCACACGCAAATACAATTGCTTCCCCAAAATACCACCTGGATGAAACTGCGCAAAGTCCTGCGGTGTAAATCCTCGCAATGCCAATAAAGAAGTCGCCAAAGCGTCTCCCATAGCTGCCTGCGCCGTTGTACTTGCCGTTGGCGCGAGGTTGTTTGGGTCTGCCTCTTGTGAGATAGGTGTATGCAAAACGAAATCCGCATGTGTTCCTAAATAAGAATCTTTCTGTGCGGTCATTCCGATAATTTTATTGCCTGTACTTTTTAGAAAAGGCAGCAATACTTTTACTTCCGCAGTTTCGCCACTTTTACTTACGCACAAGACAAAATCATCCGATTGTATCATACCCAAGTCGCCATGTATGGCATCAGCGGCATGCATGAATAAGGAGGGTGTACCTGTCGAGTTGAGGGTCGAGACAATTTTTTGACCAATCAAAGCACTCTTTCCAACTCCTGTAACTACCAATCTGCCTGCGCAGCAATGAAGCGCATTCACTGTTGCAACAAACTCATCATTGATACTTTTGCTCAAACCATTTATGGTTTCACACTCAATTTGGAGAGTTTTCAGAGCAGTTTTTTGAATTAACTTATTAGAATTCACACTTTTTTTGTTTATTTTTGACGACCGAAAAATAATCCTATTCTCTCCTACACGCTTGTATTTTGGCGAAAAATTGAATTATCAACTTATAATTTGCTATACAGCTTTAATTACAAAGAATTTTATAGGCAAAATGAAATATTGTCAAATTATTGATGACCGTATTTTTGTGTCTTTTCTACTATTTCTCTTTCCTCAAACCAAATTTTTCTCGCTATTTCACTTATTTCAAGAAGACATTCACATTATTTCGCCTTTTTTTAAAAAAGTAAGCGAATTTTTTTCTAAATTTAAGCTATCAATTTGATTTAAGAGATTTTAGATATTGGATACTAGATTTTAGACTCCCTTAATAAAAATTGACAGCGTAAAGATAGATATTGAGAAACAACTAACCAGACATTTTTATTTTAGACCTTAGATATTGTTTTTTCAAATATCGAACTAACTAAAAAATCTAAGTTCAAAATCTGAATCGAGATTTCATAAAAAAGAACACAGTGGAGACAGCAATTGGAACAACTACTGAAGACCTACACGAAGCACTACAAAATTTCTTCGGCTTCGATAGTTTTAAAGGCAATCAAGAAAAGATTATACGCAGTGTCCTCAATGGACAAGATACCTTCGTTATCATGCCTACGGGTGGTGGTAAGTCGATGTGTTATCAATTACCTGCACTCATGATGGAAGGAACGGCAATTGTCATTTCTCCCCTCATCGCCTTGATGAAAAATCAAGTGGATAGTATTAGAGGCTATTCTGACCATGATAATGTGGCGCATTTCCTCAACTCTTCTCTCTCCCGCTCCCAGATGCGGACGGTAAAAGCCGATATTGCTTCTGGCGCAACAAAATTACTCTTCATCGCCCCCGAGACTTTGACAAAGGAAGAAAATTTAGAATTTTTCGCAAATTCTAACATTTCTTTTGTGGCAGTAGATGAGGCGCACTGTATTTCGGAATGGGGACATGATTTCCGTCCTGAGTACCGTCGTATTCGTACGATGATTGATGCAGTTGGGAAAGAAATTCCTGTTGTAGCTTTGACAGCAACCGCTACGCCAAAAGTACAAACCGATATTCAGAAGAACCTGAACATGACTAATGAGGCTGTTTATGTGTCTTCATTTAATCGGGATAATCTGTACTACGAAATTCGTCCAAAAGGTAAAAAAGACCCAACAATCCGCGAGATTGTTAAAGTCGTCAAAGGAATGCCTGACCAGTCGGGTATCATCTATGTGCAAGCACGGAAAAGTACGGAAGAGATTGCTCAGATGTTGAAGGTAAATGGTGTACGTGCGGCGGCTTATCACGCAGGTTTGGATGCGAAGACTCGTAGTAAGACACAGGATGATTTCTTAATGGAAGAAATCGACGTTATTGTAGCGACGATTGCCTTCGGTATGGGAATTGACAAGCCAGATGTACGTTTTGTTATTCACTACAATATTCCTAAGTCAATTGAGAATTATTATCAAGAGACTGGTCGTGCGGGTCGTGACGGACAGGAAGGAAGTTGTATTGCCTTTTATGCTTATAAAGATATTCAGAAGTTAGAGAAATTTTTGCGGGATAAGCCTGTGGCGGAACGTGAAATGGGTTCTCAATTGATGAAAGAAGTCATGGCATATTCGGAGACAACCGCTTGCCGTCGTAAGTTTTTACTCCATTACTTTGGAGAAAAATATGATGACTCTGGTTGTAATGGAATGTGCGATAACTGTCGTTATCCAAAAGAAAAAGTAGAAGTAAAAGACCAAATGTTAATGGCTCTACAAGCCGTAGAACAATTGGATGAGTTGTATAGAATTGATATCATGATTGATTTTGTGACGGGTAAGGAAACCAAGCAAATGAAAGATTATCACTTCACAGAACGTCCTCTTTTTGGTAAAGGAAAAGATAAAGATGAGAACTTCTGGAGTTCGGTTTATCGTCAGGCGATGTTACACAATTTGGTGTATAAAGATGTTGAAACTTATGGTCTGTTGAAATTAACGGACGAAGGTCGCGCCTTTATGAAGAAACCACATAGTGTCGAAATACCGATGAACCATGATTTTTCTCAATTGGCAACAGATTATGATGATGGTCCGTCTAAAACGGCTTCTTTAGATGATACGCTATTGAAAATGTTGAAAGACCTGCGTCGTAAAGTTGCGAAGCAAAAGAATGTTCCTCCTTTCGTTGTATTTCAAGACCCGTCGTTAAGTGATATGGCAACTGCCTATCCAATTACAATGGACGAAATGGCAAATATTAGCGGTGTCAGTAAAGGCAAAGCGATAAAATATGCGCGTCCATTCTTGGATATGATAAGTGAGTATGTGGAGACAAATGAAATTGACCGCCCGTCAGATTTTGTCATGAAACAAGTGGCGAATAAATCTAAGGTGAAAGTTAATATCATTCAAGGTATTGACCGTAAAATTCCATTACACGATATTGCTGGCTCAAATAATCTTTCTATGGAAGATATTTTACAAGAGTTGGATGCAATTGTTACTTCTGGAACAAAAGTAAACTTGGATTATTACATTGAAGATAATGTAGATGAATATAGCCAAGAAGATATTTATGATTACTTCATGGCAGCTGAGACAGATAATGTTGACATCGCTTATAAAGAGTTAGATGACGACGAAATTACTATTGAAGAAATACAGTTGATGCGGATTAAATTTTTGTCTGAGATGGCGAATTAAATAACGTTCAATGTCGAATGTGAAATGATTAATGCTTTTTTAGTGTGGTTTCACCTTGTTTGCATTATGGAGGAAGGCAGTTCAATTAGTTGGGCTGCCTTTTTTTTGTTTTACTACAAAATCAACTCCATTTGTCTTTCTCATAATAAAAGATTAAATTTATAGAAAGAAGAAAAGATATGACAGAAGCAAGAACTGCTGAAAATGCAAAAGAAATAGACTTAAAATCAGAACTAAAAGGAGAACAAACTTATCTCACTTTAGAAGATTTTATGCAGGAATATTATAACCGTGAAGACGGATATAAATACGAGTGGAATGATGGGGAAATTGAGAAAACACAAGGAATAAACCAAGAGCAAGCAATTATTCAGTCAATTCTAATGCGGCTATTTACAGGAACGCAAGTTTTTAAAGACGGTGGAATATTTATTTCAGAAGTGGATATGCGTACTTCTGAAACACAACTAAGAAAACCTGATTTAGCTATATTTTTAAGCTCTCAAATATCTAAATTAAAAAAAGAAAGTACGGAGATTGCTCCTTGGGTTGCAGAAGTTATTTCAGAATCAGACAATATCAATCGAGTTAATCTAAAAGTAGATGAATACTTTAATGCGGGCGTACAAGTAGTTTGGCATATTTTCCCAGCATCCAAACAAGTTTATGTATTCACCGCAGCGGATAAAGTTACTATTTGTCGTGGAAAAACGGTATGTAGTGGTTTGCCAGCTATTTCAGATTTTGAAATTACGGCAGAGGATTTGTTTGTGAATTTTTCAAATTGAGAGAATTAGCTACTTTTTCCTTTTGCTTGACAAACTCCGAATTTTCCTTCGTGAAAGTTCGGAGTTTTATATTTTCCTTTTGTTTATGCAAAATTCAAAAACCATTCATTCCAGAAACTTTTCTGACTTCTTTTGCATTTTATCCTTATCTTTGGTTAGTTAAAATTTAAAATCATGAGTTTAGCTTTAAAAAATAAGGATAGAAATGGCTTAAATGCTCTTTATACGTATCTGCAAGAAGCGATGCAAAAAGGCAAGGGTAAAGTGACGATTCAAGCATCTGGACAAGAAAAAAGTTTGGAAATATCTGAGGCTGTTTTGAAAGCTTTTTTTCAGCAGCAAATGGGCTCTGATGAAAATACAGCTATAAAAAGCGTTTCTATTAAAGAAGCAGGTGAAATTTTGGGTTTACGTGAAGAAGTTGTAAAAAGACTTATCAAAAATAAAGAGATACCTGTTATTGATGTAAAGGGCGAGTCGCGTATTTCTGCGGAAAAATTGGAGAAATTTAAAGTGAAGATGCTGAAAGAACGTAGAGAAAATATGATTAAACTTTCGCAATTATCACAAGAAATCGGTCTCGAATATTAATTATGTCAAAGTTTTCTCCCCAAAAAATTCTCTTAGATGCCTGTGTTCTTTATCCCGTTTCGGTTAGGGATATTCTGCTATATACTGCCGACTTTGGAATGTATATGCCAATATGGAGCGACGATATACAGCAAGAATGGACAAGAAATGCTTTGAAAAAAGCTAAGAAGACAACTCTTAAAAGTCTCCAATCTTCCGTCCGTGCCATGAACAGAACTTTCATCGGCGCAAACATCGAAAACTACGAACATCACATACCCAAACTCATCCTACCAGACCCCGACGACCGTCATGTGTTAGCCGCTGCGATAAAAGGAGATGCAAATCGTATCATTACTTTCAATCTAAAAGATTTTCCGTCTGACTATGTTGCTTCTTTCGATATAGAAGTCCAACATCCAGATGATTTCATTTGTGAATTGATAGAACTTGATGAAAACTTAGTCAAAGAAGCTTTTGCCCTGCAAGTTTCAGTGCTAAAAAAACCGCCAATGACTATTACTGAAGCCATTACAGCATTGGAGAAAAATAATATGACCAAAACAGGAGAAAGGTTGAGAGCAATGTTTTCTAATTAGCACGATACTTCGCTGGAGACAAACCAACCGCCTTTCCAAACAAACGTGTAAAATACCCAGGGTCATCAAATCCCAATTCGAAAGCAATTTCTTTCACACTATTGTCGGTATATTTTAATTCACGCTTTGCTTCTAAAATAATACGGTCTTTAATCACCTGCAATGGTGTCGGATAACCTAAAGCATTCAATTTTTTAGAAAGAGACTTTGGGGCGATAAATAGCTTTTCGGCATAACCAGCAACGGTGTGTTCTTCCTTAAAATTCTTATCTACCAAAGCTATAAATTCTTGCACTAAAGGATCTTGTTGATGCGTCACAGAATTTGTTGCCGCAGATTCCTGCTTTTCTTGTAATCGTAAAGTCTGAATAAGGAACATTCGCAAAAAAGTCTCTAACATCACTTGATGTGCACTTCCTTTATTCTCCAACTCGGTAATCATCTGCGTTATTAGACCTTGAAATACCACAACTTCTTCTTTAGGTACGTTTATAGCAGTCGCACGATGAACATTATTAAATAATAGCCCATTACAAGCAATTTCTTTCCCATGCGATTCTACGCAGTAAAAATCCTTATCAAAAGAGATTTGATAAGCAGATTTTATCTTCTCACTGCGCACAGAAAATATCTGCCCTGGAGA
>CAZQTE010000341.1:2188-6525 GCA_964595615.1 uncultured Saprospiraceae bacterium | reverse complement strand
CAACAAAAAAACTGACTGTCGCATTCTAAAAATAAAAATACGAAATATACCCATCCAACAATCTGTTTTTTAGTTCAAAAAAACATACTTTTGTTTTACTGATACTAAAAAAAGGATAAACACTAAAAAATATGGCAACGATAACGTTTGAATTGGATAATATGCGCGATTTGGAATTACTCCAACTTGTCGCACAAAGGATGGGGGCAAAAGTTATTGAGCGCCCCTTAGCCAAGAAACGACCTTCTGCACGCAAGATTAAAATACCGCCACCATACAATACGCAGCAGGTGAAAGACAATATTTTTGAATTTGAGGTACAGCTACCAGAAGACAATTCTTAATAAAAAACGGGTCGAATAAGTGCAAATACTTATTCGACCCATTTTTTTAATGAACCTTAAAGTCCATTAATCCGTTTTCATTGTCTTCATTTAGAAACTAAAAAATATCTATAAATTTATGCGTGTAATTAATTTCACTTTCCTTTCTCTAATCCTTATCAGCCTATTTTCTTGTCAAAATATTTCTCAAGATACAGAAGAAACAAGTCAAAAAGTTGTGCCAGAACGTATCGCCCCTAATGCATTGGTCGCATCTTTAGAAAAAGCTCACCATACTTCAGAAGTATTGGCAAATGAAGTTATCGCCTTTGACTTAAAACTTATATTTAAAGAAAAAGAACGATTTAATGGGACAATTTATAGTCGAACTGACTCTGGAAAAATAAGAATGAAGCGTAAATCTGATGGCGCGGAGCTTCTTTTTGATGGGGAAAAACTCTTTATCTATCCAGATACGACAGAGTGGTCTGGTGCTCGCTTTTCTATTTTTACTTGGCAATATTTCTTCATGGCGCCCTTTAAATTGAATGACCCAGGTACAAAATGGGAATTGACGGGTGAAAAGTTAATCAGTGGATTAGCGCACGAAACGGGTAAATTATCATTTGAGGCAGGTACAGGAGATGCACCCGACGATTGGTATTTAGTGTATCAAAATCCTAAAGAAAAAACCATGGCGGGTATGGCATACATAGTGACCGCAGGCGGTAGAAGCCAAGAAGAAGCGGAAAAAAGTGCCCATGCTATTTACTATCGAGATTATCAGGAATTGAGCAATGGAATACCAATGTCTTCAAATTGGGATTTTTATAATTGGAATGAAGAAGAAGGTTTTAATGGTGAGCCTATTGGTACCGCTGCGATTTCAAATGTACGTTTAATAAAGGAAGAAGGTTCCCTATTTGAATTACCTGCTGAAGCAAAAGAATTTTCAGAATAATTTTACCAGCAAAAAAGCTATCTTTACTTGATATTTTTCGCTATTCTAATACCATAAAATGAAAAATCAAATCTCGATAGCTTTTTTAATATTCTTCACTTTTCAATTATGTGCACAAGATTTTTATCGCGGTGCAGACCTCTCCTACTCTAATGAAATGGAAGAATGCGGAACGATTTATAAGGAAAATAACGAAGCGAAAGATATTTTTCAAATCTTCTCTGACCACGATTGTAATTTAGTGAGACTACGTCTCTGGCATACACCAAGCTGGCAAGATGAACTAAACTCTGGGAATAGATTTTCTGACTTGGCAGACGTGAAAATAAGTATCGCTCGCGCAAAAGCAGCAGGAATGCAAGTTCTCTTGGACTTCCACTTGTCCGATACTTGGGCAGACCCTGCACACCAATATATACCTGCTGCATGGTTATCTGTTGTAGATAACTTACCTGACTTAAAAGACTCTCTTTCTGCTTATATCACGCAAACTTTAGAAGAATTAGAAGAAGAAAATCTTGTCCCCGAAATAGTGCAAGTAGGAAATGAAACGAATAAGGGCATCCTGCTTTCTCCCGAAGTTAATGATGCAGGTTGGACTATGGATTGGGAGCGAAATGGCGAATTATTCAAAACAGCAACCCAAGCTGTACGTGATTTTTCTACTGAAAACAATCATGATATTAAAATTGCCTTGCATATTGCCGACCCGATTCACGTAGAATGGTATTTTGATAATTTCATCGAGCAAGGTGTAACAGAATTTGACATCGTAGCTTTTTCCTATTATCAAGAGTGGCATGGCAATACAACTTTAGAACAAGTTGGAGATTATGTTGCGCAATTTAAGCAAGATTACAATCGTGAGGTCATGGTCGTCGAAACTGGTTATCCTTGGACGTCTAATGGAGAAGACAGTGCAAATAATATTTTAAATGCGAGCAGTCCAGATTTCGGTGGCTTGAGTCCTTTTAATCAACAATTGTGGCTGATTGACTTAGCTAATGAGATAAAAGATAATGGGGGCGATGGCTTAGTTTATTGGGAGCCAGGTTGGGTGAGTACAGGCTGTTCGACACCTTGGGCGACTGGCTCACACTATGAAAATGCTACTTTTTTTGGTTTTGATGACAATCTTAAAGGAAATGGGGGAATTAATTGGATGACTGAACTTGCGACAGCGACTTCAACCCTCTCTATTCTCTTAGCTTTAGAAATTAATTTAAAAAATGGACATCGAACTTTGCAACTAGAGTTACCTGAAGGTGATTTAGGTGATAGTCTTTCTGTTTTTCTTTATACTGCGGATGGGGGCTTAGCTACGAATGCAAACATTTCTCAAGGCATTTCTATTTTTGATATGAATTTGCCTGTATTGCCACATGGTATTTATTCCGTTGCGCTTTATGGTAAAGGGGAAAAGATAATTGGAATAGGAAGAGTAGCAATTTTTCAGTAGATTTTTAACCAAATTCCAAATTGAAAACCTATATAAAGAAACAAAAAGCTATTCTAAAACAAAAAAAATCCGCAAGAACACATTAATAAGTGTCTTGCGGATTTTTTATCAAGAATCATCAAATGAAAGTCACTCGTTGACTGTCAATAGATAACTATTTCACCACTACGAATTTCTTCATCATACGTGAGTCATCAGAAATCACTTGTAACAAGTAGATACCTGAGTTCATGTTATTGAGTTGTAATTTCGCAGCTTGGCTGCCTGCTTCTACATCAGACTCTTGGCGACTGATTACTTTGCCAGTCAAATCAGTTACGACTATCTGTACAGTAGTAGCTGTACTGATTTCGTAAGAAACTGTCAATCTATCTGTAGCAGGATTCGGGAATAAGTTTAACTTACTGATACCTTCTACAATTTCAGCTTGTGGCTGACGTGCATTTTCTGAAGGTTGAGCAACGACTTGATTACCTCCAATTGGACTTATAAAGCCGTCAACTGAACAACCAGTAATTTCTACATCATCCACATAAATTCTATCTGCATTTCCAGATGCATCACAACGGATACGTAAACGTGTATCTGCCGAGAATGGTCCAGGAATGTAAACATTCTCAAATTCGCGCGTTCCGTTAGAGAAACCATCATTGCTTGCCCATGTTGCTACTGTTGTATAAGAAGAACCACCGTTATTAGAAATCTGTAACCATAAGTCTTCTCCATTCTCCATACTGATTGGTAAAAAGTTGAAGTCAACCGTAATGTCTTCGAAACCACTCAAGTCTAAATTATCCGTAGTCATAGAAGATGCTGCACCGCTATTGTCACGTAAACGTACACAGTAGTTACCGCTATTTGCGTATTGTGCATCTCTTACACTTCTACGACAGTCAGAACCGCCGTCATTCCAAATACCCCAGCTGTTGAAGTCATTAAAGTCAACTAATCCGTCAGTACAATCACCGCCTCCTGTATCACAAGGATTACAAGAGCCACCACAGTCTACACCTGTTTCGTCACCGTTTTGAATACCGTCATTACATGTTGGTTCTGGAGTCACATCACCAATACAGAATGGCGCCGTTTCTTCGTCTCCAAAGGAACCACCACTTGCTAAGATTGCTCCGCTTGCATCAGTAATTACATAAGAACCATTACCGTATGCACAACAAATACCGTCACCGTATGCATCTGTAATAATGAAAGAGTAACAACCGTCAGCTAAACAGAAATCGTCTGAAACAGTAGAACCATCTGGTTGGTTACTATAAGTACCACCACTGCCGATTACAGTTCCGCTATCATCTGTCAAAGTCCAAGCTGTTTCTTCTGGATAGTTGTCCAATGTAATGCTTAAGTTAACTGCTGTATCATCACATCCTGTGGAACAAGGATTACAGTCAGGACCTCCACAGTCAATACCTGTTTCGTTTCCATTTTGCATTCCATCATCACAAGTTGCGCAAGCTGTAGGACAAGAGCCACCACAGTCAACGCCTGTTTCATCGCCATTTTGCATTCCGTCATCACATGTTGCACATGCTGTAGGACAAGAGCCACCACAGTCAATACCTGTTTCATCGCCATTTTG
>CAZQTE010000341.1:0-2088 GCA_964595615.1 uncultured Saprospiraceae bacterium | reverse complement strand
CAGAAGTTAGTTGTTTCATTTGCGCCGAATTCAGCACCAGAAGCTAAAGTACCAGCTGCTCCAGTTACAGCGTAAGAACCATTACCATAAGCACAGCAAATACCGTCGCCATAAGCATCTGTAATTGTAAAATCATAACATCCGTCATTCAAACATAAAGTCTCCGTAACAGTAGAACCGTCTGCTTGACCACCGTAAGTTCCTCCACTTGCGACAGTATTTCCAGCTGCGTCAGTGATTGCCCAAGAAGTTTCTTCTGGATAGTTGTCTAAGTTGATAGTTACTGTTACATCAGAACCGTTACATGGACAAGCATTACAAGAGTCACCACCACAGTCAATGCCTGTCTCAGTACCGTTTTGTACACCGTCGTCACATGTTGGACAAGCATTTGCACAATCAGGTCCACCACAATCTACACCAATTTCATTACCATTTTGAACACCGTCATCACATGTTGGCTCAGCAGGTGCGCCACAAGCAGCAGAATTCAATAAAGAAGCACGCGCTCCGCCTGGTTCGAAAATAGCACGCATTCTATCTTTTTGACCTTGTGTAAACAAGTTCATACAAGCATCATCAGAGTAATCCATGTAGTTTTGTACCATATCTGTCGTACCACAAGATACGTGAGAAGGATTACAACCACCATTAGAAGCATCAGACTCAGGTGTATCAGCTACAAAGTCATCAACTCCACAACCGCCGTCACCCCAAATGTGGCGTAAGTTTAACCAGTGTCCAACTTCATGTGTCGCTGTGCGACCACCATTAAACGGTGCAGATGCTCCCGTTATACCTGTATAACGATAATCATTTACAATACCGTCAGTTGCCGCAGGTCCGCCAGGGAATTGTGCGTAACCCAAGATACCGCCACCGATATTACATACCCAAAAGTTCAGGTAGCTGTCACGTGGCCAGGCGTCTTTACCGCCGCTTGAGTTAAATTTTACACCGTCATTCGTTCCAAAACCATTAGTAGAAGTAGAAGTACGTGTAATACCTGAAGTTGCATTTCCGTCTGGGTCAACGGATGCTAGGCAAAATTCGATTTCTGTGTCAGCAGCTTGCGACCAAGTATTGTCTGCATCGCTGTTTTGACGACGAAAATCTTCATTCATCACGTCTAATTGTTCCTGTAAGACTGCATCAGAAAGATTTTCAGCAGCAGTACGGTAAACAACATGAAAAACAACAGGAATAGTAATAACGCCATCAACTACTTTGGTCGCAGGATTAGCGAGATATTCATTAGTCATTTTCTCAATTCTCTGCATGCGGTCTTCCATCTTTGGGTCTTGCTGCTGCACATGTTCGAGATGTTCCATAGCTCCACAGTTACGTGAAGGTGTCGTTTGTGCGGTTAGGGAAAAACTACCTAACATTAAGGCCAAAAGGCACATAAGGGTGTTTCTTAATTTCATACAAATTAACATTTGATTTGGTAATAAAAAAGTTTCAATGCACAGACAATTAATACTCACTAGCTCATCGTGATTAGCCGATAAAATTATCAACAATCCAGGGATTACGAATAGCTAAATAAATAGTTTGACTTATTTGTCTGCTCCTTTTAAAGGAAATGCAAAATCAGAGTGTTTGTCTTTGTTTGTTGTGTCGACATTACTGAGAACAAGTAAAAAACAAAATATGCTCTTGTACGGGGAGGCATATTTTTAAAGTATTTCTAACTTATTAGGCTTTCAGTAACAGTAAAACTTAGGAAGGTGAATTTAAACTAATGACGAAAATTAATATTTGTTTTCTCTCTAATGTAGTCAAAACCAAAAAGGTTCTGTTTATGTGTAGATTATCTCTCTATTGATACTCAAAAGTAGGGAATTATTTGGGGTAATTGCAACTTTAAAGAATAAAAGAACAGAGTTTTTATACAAAATACAAGTATTTGTATATAAAATAAAGGTTTTAGTATAGTTGGTGATTACTTAACAAGAATAGTTTAATAATGTCATATTCTGAAAAGGATACAGTTTGAAATATAAAAAAATAAATTTGTTTAAAAACATTAAGAATTAATTGCACGACCTCTCTTTTTTAAATAATAATACCACAGAAAAAATGTTG
>CAZQTE010000340.1:0-6562 GCA_964595615.1 uncultured Saprospiraceae bacterium | reverse complement strand
AAAGTTATAGCAAAATCTGTATTTAATGGATTACTAATTTACGCCGCCGCAAATCCAGTATGCTCTCTTACATAAGGCGGTTTCAGTCCCAGCACAATATCAGACTTAGGAACACCGCGTTCCATTAAGTAATCAACAACTTCATGTTCTGTTCGATTCCATTGCAGCCAGATTTTTTCATTAATAATGGATAAATGAAAGGCTACAAAAAATTGATACTGACTACCTTTCCAGCCGACATGCAATAATTGGAAATTATTACTATCGCGGTCTGCAATAACTTCTCTACGAATATTTGGGTCTATACCCAGAGTAGGTTTTGCCCGTTCATTTAAAAAGTCAACGATAATATCTTGATAATTCTTTAACTTATCCATTTTGTGATAATTTCTTGTGAAGGATTATAAACCAGAACTTTAGCTTTAATAAATTCGAGTGCTTTTTGAATGGCTTTTTCTTGGAAAAAATCATCCCAAGCAAAATCGGGAACTGCTAAGAATAATTGACGGTCAGGTTCAACTTCATTTAAAACGACTAAATAGTCAACATATTGACCGACTGCACGATGAAATTCATTAATATCTGATGTTCCCATAAAGCTTTTGACCTCTACTAAAATCTTCTCTTTACCTTTCTTCGCTGCAAAAAGTTTTTCTGCACCTAAGTCAACTTGATATTTGATTTTTCCAAACTCTAAGAGAAATGGGTCATCTGTAATTTCCCAACCATCCTTTTCTAATGCTATTCTTACTTGATTGTGATAAAAGTCTTTAGCCATAGTTATGTTTTTCCAAAGTTACAGTTTTTCTAATGATTTTCAAAGACAGTAAATTTCTTCTCAATATTTTTCATCTCCCCAACCAAAACCTGACCTTCTTTCACGCGTTATTAATAATACCTGCCAAAACGGCAGAGAAAACACTCCATTTCGTGACCGGTACGAAATGTGACATATTCGATTGTCCTACCATAAGAAATTTGTACTTTTGCACGCCTTTTGTGGGATTCGAGACTTCTATTCATAATAGAAGTTAATAATATCTGAAATATATTGGTTAATCGTTATCAGCTATTCGTTATTACCTTTAAAATAATAACCAACAACTAATAACTAATAACCAACCAAAAAATAAATAAATGTTTGGTTTTGTAAAAAAACTCTTCGGCACGAAGCAGGACCGTGATGTAAAGAAATACACGCCCCGAGTTGCAGAAATTAATGCGGAATATGAACGCCTGCGCGGCGTGAGTAATGATGAATTGCGGGGACGTACTTTAGCCTTTCGTGAGCGTATCAAAGAGCATTTATCAGGTATTGATGCAGATATTAAATCCGCACAAGAGGAAGCAGCAGCAGAGCCAGATTTTATCAAAAAAGAAGACATCTACCGAGAGATAGATGAAATGACGAAAGAACGCGACAAGCATTTAGAAGTTGTTCTTTTGGAAATCTTACCAGAGGCTTTTGCTGTCGTAAAAGAAACGGCGAGTCGTTTTTCTAATAACGAAACGATTACTGTTACTGCTACGCAACATGACCGTGACTTGGCGGCTAACATGAGCAAAAACTACGTTTCTATCGAAGGCGACCAAGCACACTGGAAAAACTCTTGGACAGCAGCAGGTGGTGATATTGTGTGGAACATGGTTCACTACGATGTGCAGTTGATTGGTGGTATGGTTTTGCATGACGGTAAAATTGCCGAAATGCAAACGGGTGAGGGTAAAACTCTTGTTGCGACTTTACCAGCTTATCTAAATGGACTTTCTGGTCAAGGTGTTCACGTCGTTACGGTCAATGATTATTTGGCAAAACGTGACTGTGAATGGATTGGACCTATCTTCGAATTTTTGCATTTGACGATTGATTGTATCGATAAATACAAATCTCATTCGCCAGAGCGTCGCGCAGCTTATGCTTGCGATATCACTTACGGAACGAATAACGAATTTGGTTTTGATTACCTACGTGACAACATGGTACGTAGCGCCGACGAGCGTGTACAAGCCAAATATCACTACGTAATGATTGATGAGGTGGATTCTGTATTGGTTGATGATGCGCGTACACCTTTGATTATTTCTGGACCCGTTCCACAAGGTTCTGAAGAGCAAGAATATACTTCTTTGAAGCCTTTTGTCGAGAGACTTATGGCGGCGCAACGTAAAATGGCGACAGAGTTTTTAGCAGAAGCAAAATCTCTATTCAAAGACGGCATCACAGGTTACGAAGAAGGAGAAGCGGGTATGGCACTTTTACGTGCGCACCGCGCGATGCCTAAGTATCGTCCTTTGATTAAATTTTTGAGTGAGGAAGGTGTAAAAGTTACTTTGCAAAAAGCAGAGAACCACTACATGCAGGAGCAATCGAAGCACATGCACTTGGTAGATGCGGAGTTATTGTTCACGATTGATGAGAAGAATAGAAGTGTAGATTTGACGGATAAAGGAGTAGAATACGTATCGAAAGGTAATGTAGATGCTAACTTTTTCGTCATGCCTGATTTGGCGACGGAGACGGTGGAGATTGAAATGAATGAAGAAATGTCTGAGTCTGAAAAAGATGAGGCAAAAACAAAATTAGCACAAGATTACGGTGTGAAAGCAAAACGCTTGCACGCAATGTCTCAGCTTTTGAAAGCATATACGCTTTTTGAAAAAGATGAGGAATATATCGTCATGGACGGTCAAGTCAAAATCGTAGATGAGCAGACGGGTCGTATGATGGAAGGGCGTCGTTATTCTGACGGATTGCACCAAGCATTAGAGTCGAAAGAAAATGTGAAGATTGGGGACATCACGCAGACTTACGCGACAGTTACTTTGCAGAATTATTTCCGTATGTACCACAAATTAGCGGGTATGACGGGTACGGCAGAGACAGAAGCAAAAGAGTTGTGGGATATTTACAAATTGGATGTTGCCGTTATTCCTACGAATAAACCAATCGCACGTGATGACCGTGAAGACATGGTTTATAAGACGGAGCGAGAAAAATTCAATGCGGTAATCGAAGATATTTCAAAATTAACAGCCGCAGGTCGTCCAGTATTGGTTGGTACAACTTCGGTTGATATTTCGGAAAAATTAAGCCGTATCTTAAACCTACGCGGTATTCAGCACAATGTATTGAACGCCAAGCAGCACCAACGTGAGGCAGAAGTTGTCGCAAGCGCAGGTAAGCCAGGTGCAGTGACTATCGCAACAAACATGGCGGGGCGTGGTACGGATATCAAGATTGGACCAGAAGTAAAAGCAGCGGGTGGATTGGCTATTATCGGTACAGAACGTCACGATAGTCGTCGTGTAGATAGGCAATTGCGTGGTCGTGCAGGTCGTCAAGGAGATGTGGGTTCTTCTCAATTTTACGTTTCTTTAGAGGATAATTTGATGCGTATGTTCCAATCGGAGCGTATCGCCAAATTAATGGATAAAATGGGTCATCAAGACGGTGAAGTCATTCAGCACTCTATGGTTTCTAAATCCATTGAGCGCGCTCAAAAACGTCTGGAAGAGAATAACTTCGGTATTCGTAAGCGTTTGTTGGAGTATGATGATGTAATGAATATCCAGCGTGAAGCCATTTACAAAAAACGTAATCACGCCTTGAGTGGTGACCGTTTGAGTGTGGATATTAATAATATGTTCTCTGGTGCGGTGGAGAGTGTCGTGATGGCATTCAAACCTTCTGGAGATTATGAAGCCTTCCGTTTGGAGTCAATCGGTGTTTTAGGTATTACACCTGAAATCAGTGAAGACGATTTCAAGAATGGAAAAGATGATGATATTATTGACCGTTTAGAAACGCAATTCCGTGAAGCGTACGCCCGCAAAGAAGGACATATCATCGAGGCATTGATGCCACATATTAATATGATTCAAGAAAATGAGTCGCACCGTTTCAAACGTATTGCAATTCCTTTCTCTGACCGTTCTCGTATGTTGCCAATCTCGGCAGATATTGAAACTGCCGTAAATACTGGCGGTTCTTCTATCATGCGCGACATTGAAAAAGCTGCGACTTTAGCGATTATCGATGAAAAATGGAAAGAGCACTTACGTGGTATGGATGAATTAAAAGACTCGGTACAAGCCGCTTCTTTTGAGCAAAAAGACCCATTGGTGATTTTCAAAATGGAGGCTTTCAATTTGTTTGAAAACTTAATTTATGAAATCAATGCAGATGTAACTTCTTTCTTATCCAAAGGAACTATCGTTTTCTCAGACGGTCGTACTCTACAAGAAGCGCGTGAGCAACGTACTGATTTGAGTAAAGTACAAACCAGCCGTGCATCAGATGCCGAGCAAACACAACGTCGTGTAGCACAAGCAGCAGGTGCAGGAGGAGCACAGGCGCAAAGACAACAACAACCAAAGCCTGAGACTTTCCGACGCGCAGCGCCTAAGGTGAAACGTAACGACCCTTGTCCTTGTGGTAGCGGGAAGAAGTTTAAACAGTGTCATGGGAAATAGTACCGGACGCTTTAGCTTCCAAGGTCAATGAAGAAGAAGGCGCAACTTGTAGTGAGTTGCGCCTTTTTGATTTCATTCCGTGAAAACTCTTTTTAAAACCCCAAAATCTCCATCATTTTTCCCATTTTTGCAGATAGCTATTAAGAACCAGAATCAAAAAATAAAAATGACAAAAAGAGAGCGTCAATTCAAAGCATATTACGAAAAAACAGGAATTCAAATTACAGAAGAACCTTTATATGATGAACATTATCTGAAAGTAGAAGAAGATGTAGATGATTTGCACTATGGAATTCGGGAGAATACTGTAGCGTATTTAGTACGTTTGGAAAGATTAGTGAAAAAATATCCTAAAGTCGCTTTATTCAAAAATTATCTCCACCTTGCTTATTCAAATAGCAATCAAACTGCTAAAGCTGATAAATTATTAAAAGAAACAGTAGAGCAGCATCCAGGCTATATTTTTGCGTTGAACACACTCATTATGAATATCCATGATGAGCGTGAGATGCGGACGATGGAACATCACTTAGGTCCAAATAAAAGTATCTTAGATTTATATAAAAGAGAAGATAAATTGGTGCATAAGTCTGAATTTTTGGCTTATTATTCTATACTCGCTTATTTTTGGGCAAGGCTTAACGAACCACATAAATCGGCAGATGCCTTATTACCATTAATTGATGCTGGCTTTACAAAAGCAGAACTAAATGATATTACAAGAAGAATAATGGGAGTTCGTATGGAGTACATGAAAAAACGAATGGATGATAGTCAAGATAAAACTTTTAGAGTCGAGGATAAATCAGCCTTCCCAACGAATGTATCTACAGAAATGCCTGCGTTTAATCATCCAGAGATTAAAGTTTTTTATGAATATGACCTCAAAGATATTTCTGAGTCAGAATATGAAAGTATTGCAGTATTACCACGAAAAACATTGATTGAAGACTTGGAAATGGTGCTACAAGATGCCATCTATAGATTTGATGTTCTTGCGAACATGGAGTTTTTTGATTTTAAAAGGGACTCAATTATTCACGCGCTTTACTTTTTGGGTGCGCTTGAAAGTGAAGATAGTTTACAAAAAGTCTTAAACTTGTTGCGCATGGATAGTGAGTTCTTAGAATGGTGGGTAGAGTCTGAGACTGATTTCTACTTTTATCCAACACTTTATGCGCTTGCTAAGAATCAATTATCAGCCTTAGCAGATTTTGTCAAAGAAGAAAATCGTAATGCTAACGCTTTGAGTCAAGCCAGCCTTGTTGTATCTCAAGTCGCGCAGCATCAACCTCATCGTAGGGCAGAAGTCATTACCTGGTACAAGGATGTGTTTGATTATTATCTTGAAAACGAAGAGAATAAAAATCTATTGGATAGACGTTTTCTTTCAATTTGCTGCATGCATTTAGAAACTATGCGCGCCGTTGAATTAATTGAATATGTAAACACGTTTGACCGAAAAGGTTGGATAGATGAATTTTATGTCGGTACGGCTACTCAGATAATTGAAAAAATGGAAATGGAATACCACGCATCTGAATTAATGCCATTGCCACTTGATTTAGGAGAATATTATAATGGAGAGTATCAAAATAGGAGAATCAAAAGAGAAATAAATGAAGATGCACTGGAACTCATGAACCGTATCGAAAGTCACCCAGGAGAGACACTTATCTCGGAACACATGCTGAGTGCATTAGTTGGAAGTTCTACTGACCCCTTAGGAAGAGATAACTCTCCTTTTAGTTCTGACTCTGAATATGAATACACCGAAACTCAAACAGTGAAACGCATCGCGCCAAAAGTAGGACGAAACGACCCTTGCCCTTGTGGGAGTGGGAAAAAATATAAAAAATGCTGTTTGAGGAAGTAAGTACATGACATTATTTATGTGGGTAAATTTGAGAGAGAGATTTTTTTGATAGTTTTCTTCAAAAAATCGTTGCATAGCCGTAGTTATGGAACTATTTTTTGGAGGAAAATAGCGGAAAAATATCCTCTCAAAATGCCCAGATAAATAGTGTCATGTACTTAAGTACTCGGACATAATTATTTCGATAATTAGAACAGAGAAAATTTTTTGTCT
>CAZQTE010000339.1:0-6587 GCA_964595615.1 uncultured Saprospiraceae bacterium | reverse complement strand
AATAAAAGGCGACCTAATAAAATTAGCAATCGAAGGAAAATTTGATGTTATCATACACGGTTGCAACTGCTTTTGTACAATGGGTGCAGGCATTGCAAAGACGATAAAACATAAATTTCCAGAAGCATATCAAGTTGATTTAAAAACGAGGAAAGGAGATGAGTCAAAGTTGGGCGAAATCAGCTTTGCCAAAATAGAGAGTAACAACGGAAAGATTATAGTCGTCAATGGCTACACTCAATTTCATTGGAGCGGAAGAGGACGAAAGGCTGATTATGAGGCGATTAGAGGTGTTTTTCAAAAGGTGAAAACTCAATTTTCAGGCTTAAGAATTGGCTATCCCGCTATTGGAGCAGGATTAGCAGGTGGTGATTGGGGAATTATTTCAAGTATTATAGAAGAAGAATTAGCAGGCGAAGACCATACTTTTGTTGAATTCAATGGCTAAAAAATGAAAGAATAAAAAGCTACCTTCGCCCTATAATTAACAATCAAAAGCAATCAGATGGTGTCGGACACTTAACTTGAATGAATAAAGGAAAAGTAAGATTTTACCACAAAATTAAGCAGATGCAAGTGTCTGACACCTGTTATATGCTTTCAAAAAATAGGTGTCAGACGCTCACATCTGTTTACCTGTCGAGTAATTCTCTAATTTTCTGCTTGTTGTTCCTTTAAGCGTCCGACACCACTGCATATAAAAATTATCATCATCACAGGTTGCAAAAGACGCGCTCACCGTCAACTGTCAACCAACAACTGACAACAAAATATGCGCATCATAGGATACATCGAACACCCCACTTTAAAAATCACAGTTTTCAAAGACGGTGGACGCGTCTCTCTCAAATTAGAGAACGGCATGTACGAACAAGTCTATAAATTTCGCGACGGTAGCGGAGTTGAAAATTTAGCAGAAGCAACAACATTTGCTGATGCAGAATTCATCCATGAAGTCCAAAAGACCTTCACCTTTATGCACAGAAGCAAAATGCAAGGACACGGACGACAAGTAGTAGGAGAGGAGGATGAATTTGATGAAATCATATAATTGTGAACCAGAGTTCACTTTTGCTGTTAGAATGATTTAGTTTTACATCAACTTGTTTATAAAGAACACAACCAACAAAAGCATGTCCAAGTCCAAATCTCAAGATTCATTCTTCGAAAAAACATACAATCCTATCATTCAAGCAGCAGTTATGTTGGGTGGTTCGGTAATAATTACTCTTCTCGCTAAGGCAATGGCAGCTATGGGAATTGTAGAGATAGGAGAACGATTTCCGTGGATGTCGGCGGCGGCATTTATGTTATGTTTTGCGGTTTTTAATAGTGTTTTTAGTTTATCTGCGCCAAGCATGATGAAATATTGGGGCAAATCTATCTATTGCTTTATGGGCTTGGCAATTGCTACAGGTTTGTTTGCTTGGTTTGTTTCTTCCCTTTCAATTAATGAGGCTGGTTCATACAAGTGGATTTACTTTGTAGTAACTATAGGCTATTTGGTCTTTTTGTCGATGATGGGTTTTATGAAAAATATAGTGGATTTTGCACAGAGAGAAGATTGGTCGCATCCACGTTTGCGACGTAAAGGAGGGAAGGGCACAGAAGAAAAGAAAAGCTAAAGTTCTCTTAAAAGTCTTAGTACGGACTATCCGAAAGAGAGTTTGATGTGTTATTTGTGTAGTTATACAAGTTATTATTACTCAAAAATTAAACAAAAAAACGAAGAAAAATGAAAAACTTATTTGTCCTATTCATTGCCACATTTGCTTTGATTTCTTGTAATCAAGCGCAAAATGCTAAGACTACTGACGAAATGTCGAAAGATGATAAAATGGAAAAAGTAGCCAAAGGACCATTCTACGATTTGGAAGGAAATGTCTTAAATCCAGTAGAAAAGACCCAAGAAGAGTGGAAAGCAGAATTGACCGCTCAACAGTTTAACGTACTACGTGAAGATGGAACAGAGCGTTCTTTTACGAGTCCATTATTGAATGAGAAAAAAGAAGGTGTATTCACTTGTGGTGCGTGTTCTTTACCCTTATTTACTTCAGAAACTAAGTTTAAATCAGGCACAGGCTGGCCGAGTTTTTATCAACCAATTAATGGTACACATGTAGGAGAAGTGGATGATTCTCGCTATGGCATGCGTCGTGTAGAGGTGGAATGTAATCGTTGTGGTAGTCACTTGGGACACGTATTTGAAGACGGGCTTGCGCCTACTGGTTTGCGTTACTGCATTAATGGTGTTTCTTTGGGCTTTGAGCCTGTGAAGTTGAAAGATGTAGACGGAAAGGTGAAGAAGCCGTAAGGAATTCGTATTTGTACTAAAAAGCTGCCAATGACACTGTTTGATGTTGTTGGCAGCTTTTTTTAGGAAGACACCTTTAGGAATGCGAAAATAAGCGGCTCAGATTCTGAATCTATTAATCTCGCATTCCTTTTAAGTTATTCTTTCAGCGTTTCATAGTATTTCTGCACTAAATTATTCAAAGCTTGTGCATATTGGTGGTTAACTACTTTCCTGCAATACGCCAATTCCTTTCTTTTCCGCATCTAACTTACTAGTCAAAGAAAAACAACCGGCATTCGTTCATCTTTAAATCAATACGATGCCTAAATCAAAAGCACGCCGCGCCAAAAATGAAGTCAATGCAGGTTCAATGGCTGACATCGCCTTTCTGCTACTTATTTTCTTTTTAGTAACTACTACCATTGTCGAGGAGGAGGGAATATTGGTAAAATTACCGCCTTTGGACATAATTGACCGACCGATTACTATCAATCAAGATAATGTATTTACGGTCAAAGTCAATGCGCAAAATCAAATCCTAGCAGAGAATAAGATAATGAATATCGCCAAATTAAAAGACGCGACAAAAGAATTCATCATCAACCCTAATCAACTGCCTAATCGACCTTCTTCCCCTAAAAAAGCTTTGGTTTCTCTACAAAATGACCGAGGAACAGATTATGAAACCTATCTAATGGTTTATAATGAATTGCAAGCTGCCTATCGAGAATTGCGAGAAGCCGAATCGCAAAAGCGCTATGGAATGCCTTTTAATTCTCTTAATAATGAAAAGAAAAAAGAGATTAGAAATGCTATTCCTTTGGTGATTTCAGAAGCAGAGCCTACGGAGTTTTAGATATTTAATTTTCTGATATTTTACGATTTTTCTTTAAACTAAAAACTACATAAACTCATGTATGGTAAACTGCTTATGCTTGTTTGTATAACTTTTGGAA
Organism: uncultured Saprospiraceae bacterium; assembly: GCA_964595615.1. Taxonomy (GTDB): domain Bacteria; phylum Bacteroidota; class Bacteroidia; order Chitinophagales; family Saprospiraceae; genus JAHDCG01. The sequence goes on along the minus strand of CAZQTE010000339.1, from coordinate 3,335 downwards.
GTTGTGCAAATAATGAAATGAATGTGAGTCCTAGCGATACAGATGATACTGTCTATATTCCTATAAAAAGGGCATGTTTTCAAAAAAGGAAATCTATTTTTGATAAAAAAAGAGAGTATTCTGATGAAGAAATAAATTGGAAAAGGAAGTACGAGATTTTTCAAGTTTTTGTAGATAAGAACAATCAAATCTTTGTGGGAGGAAAGTTAGTAAGATTGGAAAATTTGAAATTGCTGGGGAAAACATTTTATAGGAACTATATAGCAGTCTCAGACTCTCCTTATGCTGACCAAGCTATGATTTCATTAAGAAAAGATAAAGCTGCACGGTACCAACTTTATCTTTCAGTTTACAATGAATTGCGACAAGTTTATGCAGAATTATGGGAGGAAGAAGCACAAAAAACTTACAAACTTTCTTTTAATAAATTGAATCTATCTGAAAAGAAATTGGTTCGTAAAAAGATACCCTTATTTATTTCTGAGGCAGAACCTGCTGAATTTTAAAGAAGACGGAAAGCATTCTATGGAGTGTTTTCCGTTTTTTTAGCTGAAAAATTAAGGTTTATAGTTTCAATTTTCCTAAAACCACCAAAAAAACTAACTTTGCAAAACATAGACTTGTTGTAGGTATATTAATACAACAAAACAGAAGATAAAGCATGAAAACAAAATTATTAATACTTGGGCTTGTGGTCTTTTTCGCAAGTTGTGGTAACGAGAAAGTAGTCTCCGAAGGCGGAGTAGAGGAAATTCAAACAGAAGGTAAAATTGCTTCCATTATTCGTAATCCTATCTCGATGAACGATTCAGATACAACGAATGTTGCACGTTTGTTTTTTGAGGAAAATGAGTATGATTTTGGTGAAATAGACGAAGGTGGTATTGTTAAGCACACTTTTGAATTTACCAATACAGGCAAAGCACCTTTAATTATCACACATGCACGTTCTACCTGTGGATGTACGATACCCGAATGGCCAAAAGAACCTATTCCCGCTGGTGAAAAAGGCGAAATCTACGTCGAATTTGACACCAAAGGTAAAGGTGGCTATCAAGGCAAACCCGTCACAATTACAGCAAATACTTTCCCGTCTCAAACGGTTGTAACCGTCAAAGGACGCGTGAATGAAAAATAATATCGTTCTGCGCCAAATCGTGTCACTTTCATACGATTTGGCGGAGAACCAATACTAAAAAAACAAAACAAGGAAGTAAATAACCTGAAGAGTTATGCTTTACAACTTTACTACCTTACAACTTTACAACCTTTCTTAACTATGTACGAAAACTTACTATTACAAGCAGCAGAACCAGGAGGTGGATTACCTTTTTTTATCGCAATGATGGGGGTATTATTGGTATTTTACATCTTTATGATCCGTCCTCAGACGAAAAAACAGAAAGAACAAACTTCATTTATGGATAGTCTGCAACGCGGGACGGAGGTCGTTACTGCCAGCGGAATCATCGGAAAAATTAATAAAATAGAGGGTAATATCGTTACTCTTGAAGTAGGAACAAAGACTTATATCCGCATGACTCGTAGTGCCATTTCGAAAGAAATGACGGAGTCTCACTTAGGTGGAACGGGTGAAGTAGAAGCAGAATAAAAGGTATCTAAGTAGATGAAAATCAAATTCTTAGATAAAGAATATAATCTCGCCCTTGAAGGTGATAAAGCTATCCTCGCAGTGTGTGTGGGGATAGCTTTTATATTTTGGTTTTTTACCAAAATGAGTAATGAGTTTACGACTGAAAAAGTCGTAAAGGTGGATTATATTCTGCCGAGAGGTAAGGCTTTTGAGATACTGCCAGCAGAGAGATTAGTGGCTACTTTTAAAGGAAGTGGTTGGGATTTGGCGAAGGATTATATGTTTGGTGCAGAGAAAATTGTTCAAGTTGATTTGAGTGATTTGCGTTCACCAGGTTTGGATAAATCGACGCTTTTGGATAAAATTTCTAATTTGACATTTGATAAAAAGAAGCTTGAAATTACTAAAACTGTTCCTTCTAATCTTTATATCAAATTCGTAGATGCTGTCTCAAAAGTTGTTCCTGTGGTCTTAGATGCTGATTTATCTTATCAAGAAGGTCATTTTCCTACTGCTCAACCGATATTGAGTCCTGATAGCATTACAATCTCGGGAGCTGCAGTATTAATTGATACGATAGAGGAGTGGGTGACTTTGCCGCTTGAGCTAAAGAACCAAAAAGACACAATCTCTTTACAATTGGAGTTTAAACCAAAATTAGAGCGATTAGTTAATGCCTCTACAAAAAAGGTAGATGTCCTTGTTCCAATAGAAAAGTGGACAGAGAAAAAAGTCTATCCCATTGTGAAAATTTTACATCCTCAGGACTCAATTTTACGCGTTTTTCCGCCAAAGGTAGAGACAACTTTTTCAGTTCCATTAAGTCGATTTAATGAATTGGATGAATCTACTTTTAATCTAGTTGCTGACCTCAATAATACTACTATGAATGAGGAAAATAATACTGTTCCTGTTCAGATAGCTGAGCAGCCATCAGGTATTCGTGGTTTAACAATTTCGCCCAATGCAGTTAGTTTTTTCTTTACTGATACTACTTTTCAAACTGTCATTAATATATCAGAAGATTGAATAATTTCCGCTCCTGCTTTGCGCATTTCCTCTATGGCATCAGCAGAGTCGTTTTCTTGCATATTTACACCTCTACACGCATCTTCAATTAGATAGGTTTTAAACCCTTCTGTGATAGCATCTAAGGTTGTGAACTTTACACAATAGTCTGTTGCTAAGCCTAATACATACACTTCTTTTACACCTTTGTCCTTTAGATATTCTGATAAACCCGTCGATTTTCGATGTCCATTATCGAAAAATCCACTGTAAGAGTCAATCTTTGGATCTGTTCCTTTTGGAAAGATTTTGGTGATTTTATCTGTATTTAAAGTCTTTACGAATAAGGCTCCAAAACTATCTTGGACACAGTGTATCGGCCATAAAATTTGCTGTAATCCGTCCAATTCTACAACCTGTCCTGGTTTTGACCACATCAAGTTTGCTGCAAAACTGCCATGATTAGCAGGATGCCAGTCTTGAGTTGCGATGACTAGCTCAAATTGCTCCATTAACTGATTTGCAATTGGTACTACCATATCTCCTTCCTTTACTTCCAATGCGCCGCCAGGGCAGAAATCATTTTGGAGGTCTACTAATATTAATGCTTTCATGTTGTTGTGTTATTGGTTATTAAGTTATTTTGCTTGGTATTAGTTGTTGATTATCTATTAATTGTTTTCTGCGACCTTATTGTAAACCTTGTCAATTTGTATATTCAAGGTGCTTTTAA
>CAZQTE010000338.1:0-6593 GCA_964595615.1 uncultured Saprospiraceae bacterium | reverse complement strand
ACCGTTCGCTTCCACCAAAAAAAAATAAAAACAAAAATGAACACCAGAATAAATGAACGATATGAAGTCAACCTGAATGAAAAGGATAATATCCTTGGAAAAGGTGGTGAAGGTGAAGTGTTCATTGGAAAGGATGTTCTCTTAAAAATAGATGTCGCTGTAAAAGTTGTTGATATTACCAATCGAATATTTTCCCCAATAAGAACCAAAGATAATATCCAAAAATTGGAACAAGAATTTAAAAAGGTTGAAGTTTTCGACCATTCAAATATTGTAGGATATTATGATTGGGGAGTTTTCTCAAGAAAAAAAAGAATCTATTTTGCCACAATTATGGATTTGGCTGATTCTGGAAGTTTAGCTGCATGGGAATTTAACAAGGAATCTAATTCACTAAAAAATATCCACAAATTCTTTATTGGTATTCTCCAAGGATTAAAATATATCCACGAAAAAGGAATAATTCATAGAGATTTAAAGCCTTCCAATATTTTAATAAAGAAATCTGATAAAGGAAATTTTAGTCCTTTGCTTACTGATTTACTATCGAATATTGGAGAAAACGCAAATAGTAAAAAAGTTGTAACAGCCAAATTTGAAAAAACCTTTGGAACCATCGAATACATGGCACCAGAATTATTAGGGACTAAAGATATATTCGTTGGAACAATGACGGATTTGTGGTCATTCGGAGTAATACTTTACGAATTCTTTAAAGGAGAGCTACCATTTGGGTCACGAGAAAAAGGAGATTCTCCGATTAACATTGCGAAAAATATACTTTCGAAAAAAGTAGCTGTATCAGATATTCCGAAACCGTATGATAAGATTGTGGAAATATGTTTGGAAAAGGATTTAACTTCAAGAGTGAGTAAATCCGAAATATTAATTGAGTTATTAAAGAAACAAAGAGATTTAGAAACAACGAATAATGAAAACCAATCAGAAGGATTCAAGAGATTATCTAATTCAAGAACGAGAAAACTTAGTAGAAGAAAAACGATAATTCTTCAATCAAAAATTCCTTTACAATCAATGGCGGTTAGAACCAAAACAATAGCCGCTGAATCTGTTTCACTTCCGTCACCTGATGAATGGCTGGACGGATTTTCTCTTGAAGGTTCAACAAATGAGCTACAAAAAAATAAGAAACCTAAAACATCAAATAAAGCTGAAAAATCTTTACTTGAACAAATACAATTTCTAAAGGAGGAAATTGAAGCCTTAAAAAAAGAAAAGGAAAAAAGAGAAGAACCAAAATTGTCAAGAAACAATCTATTTGATTTAATAGCAAATGATAAGATTGGAGATTGTTTTAATAAATTGAATGCAAAAAGAGAAACATTTGCACATGAAACGATGAAAGCGTTTATAGTGATTAAAGGGGAATGGAGTCAATTGAAAACTCAAGAATTGCTGGGGCTAATTGATTTTTCAACAATCGTTACATCGACAAATAAAGTAAGACACAAATTATTAACATTTATAGAACTTCTTGAATTTGAATAAAAAAGAAGGCGAGAAGCGAACAATGGCTAAAACGGCAATAGCGGCTATGCGCCGCTACTGCGTTTAGCCGAGACCGTTCGCTACTATTAAAAAAGAAAAACACAGAAACCATGCAAATTTTCACAAGAATAGTTACAATATTATTAGTTCTCACAGTAGGCTATGGTCTTTACTATTGGTATCAATGGGACCAAAAACATGGAATTGTCACCGGTTATATAAACTTAAAGAACTATGATAGCGAAATATATTCCGCTATTAGAAATGGTGGTGATTTAGAATCCTTTCAGAGTCTTGTGAATATCTTATCGAAAGAAAATTATCAAAGAAGTAGAATTAACTCAATTGAGTCAAAAGACTATTTTATTCGTCCTCGGGAAACTGTTACAGAAGATATTTTATTAGGAATGAAGGGATTATATTTAGCAAATGGAATAAAAGATAGCCTTGATAACAAAATGATTGAAAATATTGATAAATTAATTCAAGAGTACAGGTATTTGAATCCGTTTGGAGTTTTGGAGGAAAATCAACAATATTTCTTTGAAAATATGCGAGTAAAATTAGGTGATAATTATTCAATAATTGAGTTAGATGCAATACAGCTTGTAAAAGAGTTAAAAGAAAAAAACTCTGTTGTAAAAAAGTATTTAGCGAATTCCGAGAAGAGTTTAGAAAATTCTGAAACAAGTTTAGGGCGTTCCGGAATTGCTCTATTTATCGCAATATGTTCTTTACTAATCGCTATTTTAGTAAATGTCCCTGCAATATTTGACAAAATAAAGAATTTGAGAATTGTCAATGACGAATAAAAAAGAAAAACAGTAGCGAACAATGGCTAAAACGTTCATAGCCAGCAAAAGCTGGCTACGCCGTTTAGCCGCGACCGTTGGGCGTAATAAAAAGAAAAAAACATCAATCCTTTAAAAAGAATAATGGATTCAAAAAAAATAGAAACTCTTATTGAAAATGGAATCATTAAAGATGCTTTTAATGACTATGAATTTATTGATGATGAAATAAAAGAAACCTATAGGTACTTCGAAGAAAAGTTTCAATCACTATTCAAAGAATATGCAGAATTTTTCGGCTTGAAGAATTGTTACTTTTATATGAAGAATGGATTTAATTGTAATGCATCTGCCTCCAAAATAAATGGAATTAATTTGATTAGTATAACTAATGGTTATCCCATTTTAATGAATCGAAAATTTAATGAAAAATATTTTGCACAAATAATAGTTATTGGATTAAGTAATGACAAATCCATTTCTGATGCTTATGCTGATTTACATGAAGATTCAGATTTTAAGTATCAACAGTTTATGTTAGATTGCTCGATACAGTACACCTTTAGTCATGAATTCCGCCATATTCAACAATTTAATAGTTCAGATATAAGTGCAGATATTACACTCAATGAAAACTTAGATAGAACCAAATTCAAAATGAAGAAGCATGTTTGGGAATTTGATGCAGACAGAATGGCTTCTTTTGAAGTTCTTAAATATATTTTTAGGACTTACAGAAGTTTAAATAATAGAAATGATGAAAAGCTTAAATGTTTATTGTTTACTGGATTGGCAAGTATTATAATTACGAAAATCTTATTCTATTTTGGAATCATGAATCAATTATCTGAGGATTTCAAAATCAAAAAACAAGAATTCTACACAGAAAAATTTTCACATCCTCATCCTTTAATCAGGGTAATAAATATTTATGATTACTTCTATAACAATATTCAAGATTCTTTTCCTAAGCTGAATATTGGACAGCAAGAAGTAATAAATAATTCTTTAGGATTAGTTAATATTTATTTGAAGTCTTTAATTCCGAATCAAAATTTAATGAAAGACTATTTCGATGATTTAGGCAAATACTTAGAAGAAATAAATAAGTATAATGCAAAGTTATATGACTTTGCAATAAAGGATGAGTCCATCAAAGAATTACTATTTTCAAGAAACATAAAGCTCAATTAGACTACGAATAAAAAAAATACTACGCCCAACAAAGTGTAAAACGGCAATATGGGCTATGCGCCCATACTGCGTTTACACAAGACCGTTGTGCGCCACCAGGAAAAAATAAACTCAAATCAACCGATGAAAGAATCGGTGAAATTTATAGAAAATACATCTCTGTTTTCGGGCGAATGGAAATGAAATTTTGCTCGGCGAAATCGGCGGATAATTGATATTCCGTTTTTACGGTCGGCGAATGAATAACGAAAAATTGCTCATAAAAAGCAGCGAAAATTTTTAGAAATTATATCTCCGTTTTCGGGCGAATAAAAAATAAACTTTTGCTCGGCGAAATAGGCGGATAATCGAAATTCGGTTTTTACGCTCGGTGAATGAATAACGAAAAATTACTCGTAAAAAGGGTGGAAATTTTAGAAATTAACTCTACGTTTTAGGGCAAAAAGAAAAAGAAATATTTATAGGCAGAATCGCCGGATAATCGAAATTCGGTTTTCACGCTCGGCGAATGAATAACGAAAAATTGCTCGTAAAAAGCAGCGAAAATTTTTAGAAATTACGTCTCCGTTTTCGAGCGAATAGAAAATGAAATTTTACGCGGCGAAATCGGCGGATAATCGAAATTCGGTTTTTACGCTCGGAGAATGAATAACAAAAAATTATTCTTAAGAATCGGCGAAAAATTTAGAAATTACGTCTCCGTTTTCGGGCGAATGGAAAATGAAACTTTGCTCGGCGAAATCGGCGGATAAGTAAAATTTAGGTTTTCACGCTCGGCGAATGAATAACGAAAAAGAAGGCGGCGCACAACAATGTGTAGCTGCTCATGTCGGGCAGACGCCCGCCACGCCAGCTACACCAAACGTTGTGTCTCATTAAAAAGAAAAAATCAAAGTCATTCCAAATTGAGAATTTGTTAATAACCAAAAAATAAGTTCCTTGATTTTAGCACAAAAAATAAAGAAGAAAGCCATTGAAAAAAATAATATTTTGGACATCAATAAGCCTTTTGATATTTTGGATTTTAAGTCCAATGATTATGAATGCTTTTGGATTAGAATTTAATGATAGAAATTTTGAACAAACATTTAAAGAAATCAGATTTTGGGGAATACCAATATGTATTCTACTGTCATTGTTTGGAACAGTCAAATCAGAAGATAAAAGAAGTGACAGAATTGCAAAAACCGTTTTGACATTTGGTGCAGCAATTTTTGCCTTCTTTTTTATGATAATGTCAATATTTGCAGATATGTGTGATTGGACAAATAGAGAAACTCTATTCATCAGTAAAGAAGACAATAATATAAAAATTATAAGAAGAGATTATGGATGTGGAGCAACTGATAGCGGGCCTCCAATTGTGAAGAATTTTAAAGTCAAAGAATCTTTTAAATATTTTATCTCAGCAACAGAAGTAAATATTGAAGAGGTTGATGAGAGTAAATGGATAAAAGTCGAATAAAAAAAGAAAACGAGACACAACAATGTGTATGACGTTCATTCCTCCCAAAAGGTCGGAACGACGCATACACTAAAACGTTGCCTGCCAGCAGTAAAAAAGAGAATACACTAAAAATTAATAAAGACAAAATTAAAATGGGCGTAAGCTATTTCATGTTACCGAAAATAGTAGTACAAAATGATAAGGCTTCTGAAGAATTTATCAAGGAGAGACCTCTCGAAGGGAATCCAGATTTTTCTAAAATTGAAAAAGGTAACAGATACCCTACCCTAAAAGAAATATATGAATCAATCGAAAAAGCTCAAATAGAAATTGAATACGAAGACAGTAAACTTGATGAATTTGAAATGAAAAATGGTAAAAGAGAAATTGTCCATTCAATGGGAATTACTGATGACGAAGTGGATTACTCGGATGATTTCACAATGAGATATCCAGAAGCGGCGGATGAAAATCATCAAATAACGACTTTAATGGGAATAAAAAGTGACCCCAGAATTTTAATTAAATTATTCTCAGCAATCTCAAAAAAATGCGGGTCGTATTTCATCTGTAATCCTTATGAATCATACTTTATAGATAAAGAAAAAAGTTTCAAGGAAATTTGGGGCAGAATCCAAACGAATTGGAAAAATGAATAAATTACATTTATGTTTTCGGGGAATACGTCTCCGAGTTCGGGCAAATAACAAATGATTTTTTTCGATAAAATCGGAAATTCTGAAAATCAGTTTTCCATGCTCCGCGGATAAAAATCGAATTTGTACTTTTGAAAAATTATTGCTGAAATTTCGGAGAAATCGTTCTTCGCTCTCGGCAAATGAAGAATAAAAAAAGAAGCCGGCAGGCAACAAAGCGTAGCTGTTCATGGCGGCTATGCGCCGCTACGCCAGCTACGCAGACCGTTGGCTGCCATGAAGAAAAATAGAAAAGCAATATGGTGATTCCAGAGATTAAAAATTTACTTCCAAAATTAGAAGTCGAAATTCATAAAAGATATAATTTCAAACGGGACTACTACTTAAACAAAAATGGAAAGAAGGTATATATATCTAATGGGATATTTCAGAAAAATAAAAAATTAGTAGCATGGGCTGAAACGCGAACAGGATTCGATGATGAAGTAGAAGTGAAAGTATATCACCTTGGAAGTATTAATAAGTTAAAAGCGAATTGGAAAATTTCTCCAATAGACGGAAGTTGTAATATTTGCTATATGAAATTTTATGAAGATGAATTAGTGATTGTTTGGAGAGATGATAATTACCATATAATCAGAATCGAATTGTCAAAAGAAAAAATCGAAACAAATGTAAAAATGATTAGGTTAAGACCATTGATTCATTTTGACGGTAAAACAATTTTCTCCCAATATTATCAAGGGCAATCGGACGATAGAAGTATACAAAGAATTCAAATTCCGAAACTGGAATATCTGAAATCTATTACCGCTGAAGATGCAAGAAAAATCGGAATTCAACTGAGTGAAACATGGGAATATTAAATAAAAGAACACGGCAGCCAACAAAGGCTAAAATGTTCATAGCGGCTATGCGCCGCTACGCCATTTAGCCAGACCGTTGGCAGCAACCAGGAAAAAAAACAAAAAACTCGCGAAAAAATAAATCCTAAAA
>CAZQTE010000337.1:0-6597 GCA_964595615.1 uncultured Saprospiraceae bacterium | reverse complement strand
GAAAGATTGATTACATTTCCTCAAAGATTAGTAAACTATAACTAATTTTTAAGAAATTGCACCCAATATCAATTTCCTAAACTAAAAAATGATAAAAAGTCCTCTCCGCTATCCTGGTGGAAAAAGTCGTGCCTTAAAGCAAATAATACCGCATATTCCAGCATTCAAGGAATATCGTGAACCCTTTTTAGGTGGCGGTTCTGTTTTTGTGCGTTTGCGACAAATGTATCCAGAAGCTGTATTCAAAGTAAATGATTTATATCCAGAGCTGTATTGTTTTTGGTCTGAAATGCAAACAGAACCTAAGGCGGTCATCACTTTAGTACGAAAATGGAAGGCGGAATACTCAGAAGGAAAGGTTTTATATAAGTATTTGATTAAAAATCTAGAGGAGTTTACTGCTTTGCAAAAAGCGGCTGCATTTTTCATTTTGAATCGCTTGACATTCTCTGGAACGAGTGAAAGTGGTGGTTTTTCAAAACAAGCCTTTGAGAAGAGATTTACAGAGTCTAGTATCGTACGCGCAGAAAACTTATCGACTATATTGACTGAAAATGTGGAGATTACTAATCTTGATTTTTCAGAGATTGTTGATGCAGCGGGGGAGGAGGTCTTTATTTTTTTAGATCCACCGTATTATTCTGCATCGAAAGCAGGTTTGTATGGTAAAAATGGGAATATGCACAAGGGATTTGACCATGAGCGTTTTGCTGAGACCATGAAGAATTGCTCGCATAAATGGTTGATTACTTATGATAACAGTGAATATATTCGAGAGCTTTTTGACTTTGCAAATATCTACACTTGGGAATTGACCTATGGAATGAGAAATGTGGGAGAAATGGGAAATCAGCAAGCTAAAGAGATCTTTATTTCTAATTATGAGTTGGAAATATAGAAAAAGAGAGGTTAAACGCATTCGCATTAAACCTCCCAGAGAAAAAGACCATTCAGTCTTGTGCGATTTTTTTTTACCGCTTGTATTTTAGGATTTGTGGTTGGATTTTTTAGAACGATTGTGTTTTTGTGGAGTGAGTTTTAATATTTTAGTTGCTTTCTGATACAAAGATGCAGCAAGATGAGAGTCGTTTTGAATTGACTTTCGATACAGATGAAATTAATTTTATTGAATGTCGATAAAAATGAAAACTAGAGACAAAAAAAGTGCTTAGCAAAATCAATTGCTAAGCACTTTTTTTGACGGATAAATTCCGATGCTATCATTTATGCCTGTTTCTCCCAGCGTCTAAATTTCGCACTATCTTCAAAAACGCGTAAAAGTATCAGACGCTCTTCGGGAGTCAATGTTTTCCCGCGTCTTTCCATTACGCGTTCTGCCGTTTCAAAAGCTTTAGCTGTTCTATAGGTAGTCATGCCTGATGCGCCACCCCATGCAAAAGATGGGATAAAATTGCGAGGGAAACCACCACCATAAACATTAGCAGAGACACCAACGACTGTACCTGTGTTAAACATGGTGTTGATACCGCATTTAGAGTGGTCACCTAAGACTAAACCGCAGAATTGCTTACCTGTCAGCTCAAAGCGTTCAGTAGCATAATTCCACAATTTAACCTCCGCATAGTTATTCTTTAAGTTAGAATTATTAGTGTCTGCACCAATATTACACCATTCGCCTAAGACTGAATTTCCTAAAAATCCTTCGTGACCTTTGCTAGAGTAGGCTAATAATACAGAATTATTTACCTCTCCACCTACTTTACACCAAGGACCTACGGTAGTTGCGCCATAGATTTTTGCGCCCATTTTCAAGGTGGAATTTTCACACATTGCTAAACCGCCACGGATTAAACAACCTTCCATTATCTGTGCGCTCTTTCCGATATAAATAGGACCTGTAGAAGCATTCAAAGTGGAACATTCAACACTCGCGCCTTCTTCTAGGAATATATTTTCTGGAGCGATAACTTGATTTGTCTCTGAAATTGGCTGAGATGTTCTTCCTTTTGTCAATAATTTAAAGTCATCTCTTATCGCTGCATCATTAAGTGAAAATATATCATGTAGGTCATTCACTCTTAAGAAAGGAATGTCTTGTAAATCAAAACCTTCCATTTCTTCCGCCTCATCTTTGTCCATAAGGTATTCAAATTGGGTTTTATCCAATTTTGCAGCAATCAACTCTTCATTATGTAATAATGCTTGATTAACACGTAAACCTTTGACAATAGTCGCTAACTCTTCAGAGGGCAATACTGCACCATTTATGATGTAGTTTAATTCTGCGATTTTTATATCATATTTATCCGAAAGATAATCTTGAGTAATATAAGATGCTTCGCCATCTAGGTGGCGTTCCCATTTTTCACGAATAGTCAGTATACCAACACGCAATTCGCAGACAGGTCTTGTGTACGTTAATGGAAGAAGACGCTCGCGTGCATCGTTGTCGAAGAGTATGATATTATTTGTCTGCATAAGTTGAATATCTTTTTTAGAGGCGTGAAGTTAAGACCTTGGTAAGAGAAAGTCTTACTTTTTTTAGAAAAATTACTCGGGTAGTAATAAAAAGCTAGATTAAAGTCAACGAAAAAAAGTCTTAACTCCTGTTATCGGAATTAAGACTTCTTTTTTGGAAGAAAAATAGATAAATACTATCCTTCAGCCTCTTCTTTATCTTTCTTAGCGAAACGAGTCTTAGAGAATTTCTTGTTAAATTTATCAATACGACCAGCCGTATCAACGAATTTCATCTTACCTGTGAAGAACGGGTGAGATGCAGAAGAGATTTCTAATTTGATTAAAGGGTATTCTTTACCGTCTTCCCAAGTGATAGTGTCGCGTGTCTCTGTACAAGAACGACCCATGAAAGCCTCGTCAGCAGACAAGTCTTTGAAAATTACGGTACGATATTCTTCAGGATGAATTCCTTGTTTCATTGCTTTAAGCTTTATAAGTTATCTATGACGTGGCAAGAGGTAATGTTAGTGATTACATTGCTATAGGTCATGCTTATTTTATATTATTTCTTACCACTCATGCTGTCAGAGACAGTCAAACGTAAACGTCCTTTTGCGCGACGACGTGCCAAAAGTTTACGACCGTTTTTCGTTTTCATACGAGAGCGAAACCCGTGCTTGTTAGCACGCTTTCTTCTGGAAGGCTGAAATGTTCTTTTACTCATTGTAAATTATCTTTTGTTGCACGATGATGAGTTAATGAACTCGCCGTGCTTTTATTCGGGCGGCAAAGGTAAGATTATTTTCTGAAGAGAACAAACTATAAATAGTTATTTTGTTATTTTGTTATTAGTTATTTCGATTACGTGTACTTTATTGGCGTTTATTGAAGTTTTATAATGCAAAAGTCAATAAAATGGAATTAAATTTTGCTCAATAAAATTGATTTCAGTTCCCTCTTTACATATTTTAACCAATAACCAATAACCAATAACCAACCTACTCTTCTTCGTCCCGTGTACTTGGTTCTTCTCGATACTCATGTAACCAGAAGTTATTTACCCCTTCACCTTGTGTCATTCCTAGTTTGTGCAAATTGAGCAATTCCAATAATGCTAAGAAAGTAACGATGGCATGGATACGATTTTCGCATTTCCCAAAAATAGCGGAAAACTTAGCTTGTTTACCATTTCTGATTTTAGTGAAAATGAAATTTTGTTGCCCTTGAATAGAGTATTCGTACTGCATGATGCGGTGTACGGTTACTTTTTTAGAACGGTCTTCAAAATTTGCTAATACACGTTCGTATGCGCGTAACAACTTAAACAAAGTAACGCTTTCCAGCTCGACATCAACCAAGGCTTTCGTCGCGATTTGTTTTAATTCCTTGCTAACGTTTCCGCGTCTTTCACGATTAGCACGTGTATTCTCCAAATCTGCCAATTCCTCTAAAACGCTCTTATAGCGTTTGTACTCCATGAGTCGTGCTACCAATTCTTCCCGCGGGTCAATCTCATTTCCTTCTTCATCGACAGGTTTACGCGGAATTAATAATTTAGCTTTAATACGGCATAAAGTCGCAGCTACTAAAATAAACTCACTCGCCAAATCGATATTCATCCTTTCCATTTCTCGGATATAATCCAAAAAGTTGTCAGTGATAGTCGCAATCGGAATATCATGAATATCTAATTCATCACGTTCAATGAAAAAGAGGAGCAAATCGAAGGGACCTTCAAATTGCGGTAATCTTATCGTGTATGAATTTTGAACTTCAGTAGACAAAGGATGTAAAGTTGTAAAGTTGTAAAGTTTAACCTCTATTATGTTGAAGGTTTTTTGCTTTGCGCCTGCAAAGGTAAGTATAATGCTTCAACTTATAGAATCCTTTTCTTCTCTAAAAGTTTTTTCTTATTGATGTCTAAAATGGCGTTCTTTGTGGCAAGTTAGATACCTTGTAAAATATAGAGCGTGTCTGACACCAAAATCATAAAGAACCAGATAAATCGACTTCTTCCGTTTTTTCCCAAGAAGAGCACTTCATGTTTTGATCATCAATTATTTCTGTAGAAATAACCAATAACCAATAACACAATAAGCAAGATAAATGAAAGGAAAACTATACTTACTACCATGTCCACTCGGTGATGATGCATTACAAACCATACCTCCGTATGTAGTTGAAATCATTCATCGTTTAGATTACTTTATTTGCGAAAAAGCAAAGACTGCACGTCATTTTATCAAAGCAACAGGATTACCTCGTCCATTACAGGAATTGACTTATTATGAACTGAATAAAAGGACGGAGCAGTCAGAATGGCGTACTTTTTTAGATGCGGCAAATAAAGGACATGATATTGGTTTACTTTCAGAGGCAGGTTGTCCTGGAGTAGCTGACCCTGGAGCAGTGATAGTTGCGGCAGCTCACGAGAAAGATATTGAAGTTGTACCACTAGTTGGTCCTTCTTCTATTTTATTAGCGGTCATGGCGAGTGGGATGAGTGGGCAAAATTTTGCTTTTGTTGGATATTTGGGAGCTAAAAAGCCAGATTTGGCGAAAGATTTAAAGCGTTTGGAGCAAAATGCGCGTAAAATGCAGCAAACACAAATCTTCATTGAGACACCTTATCGTAATACTGCCTTGGTAGAGACGGCTTTGCAAACATTATCGCCAGCTACAAAATTTGGTATAGCTGTAGATTTAACTTTGTCAACAGAATGGGTGAAGGTGAAGAGGGTAGGAGATTGGAAAAAGACAAAACTACCTAATTTACATAAACGTCCTGCGATATTCTTGATAGGATAGAACGACCATGCTACAAAACAAAAGGGAATTGCGACCGAAGTCACAATTCCCTTTTTATATCTAAAAAAATCCGTGAGGATTATTCTTAGTTTACAAATGCAGTCAATTCTTTACCTGGCTTGAACTTTACGTTGTTCTTAGCTGAGATAGTGATTGCTTCACCAGTACGTGGGTTACGTCCTTGACGTTCCGCGCGGTGTGATAAACTGAAAGTACCAAAGCCTACGAATGCTGCTTTGTCATCAGCTTTAACTGCATCTTGAATTGATGTAAATACTGAATTTACAGCTGCTGTAGCTTGTGCTTTAGAGATACCTGCACCTTCTGCTACTTTGTTGATTAAATCTCCTTTGTTCATTCTGAGAAATTTTTAGCGAAGTTCTTTTCAAATGGTTTCTTGAAATTCTGTTTATTTTTTGAAAAACAGTCGAGAATGGGAGAGTGAAGTTTTCCCCGTATCTCATTTAAAAAGCGCTTCATGTGAATTAATTACAACGCAAAAGTATAAGCGAATTCTGTATTTCCAAAATTTTGACACAATTTTTTTTAAAAAAAATACCATTTTATGCGGCTCTCAGAACAAAGAAGAAAATTTGTATCAATATTTAGCTTACAAATTGTTTAAAAAAGAATATTTAATTCACATTGCGTAAGTCTCCACTACCTGTAATATCAGAGATGATTTCACTAGGATTACCCTTGAAAAGGACATCACCACTTCCTGTTATTTTTACGCTAAGAAACTCATTGACAAATACTTCGGTGTCTCCACTGCCATTAATTTTGACGAAACCGCTATTGCTCTCAAGTCCAAAGGAATTAATATCTCCACTACCTGATATTGTGTAATCAAATTCCTCACAAACACCCGTTAAGTTCATGGTGCCGCTACCTGTTATTTTAGTGTTTATGGTCTCATAATCCAAATCTAAGTCTATATTTCCGCTTCCTGTAAGGCGTAAATTTAGATTTTCTGCAGTAAAAAGATTTTCTCCTTTTATATCTCCGCTACCACTAACCTTTAAAAAAGTGACCTCTGGCATAGTAATAAATAGCTTTAATTGGAAGTCTCTGTTACATCCGTCAAGGTCAATTCCTAATACATCTCCGTTAACTTGGAGGTCTAATTTGTCTAAAATATTAGCTTGACTTTCTGCTACTACTGAGAATTCTTCGCCATGTGTGACGAAAACATCAGCAGAACATTTTAGCTGTAAACCTTTAAAATCGGAAATTTGGAAAGTTTCCTCTACTGTTGAACCACTACCTGTGGTACATCCAAAAGAGCCGTCATCATCGATACATCCTACAAAACTGATTGTAGCTAAAAGAGCTACGATTAACATTAGATTTTTCATAATTATTTTT
>CAZQTE010000336.1:0-6641 GCA_964595615.1 uncultured Saprospiraceae bacterium | reverse complement strand
AAGTTGACGACATTCGACTCAAAGTCACCTTGTGAGTAAAAGTTATGCATCAGTCCTTTTCACTCACTACCAAAAGTTTTGGTTCTTTATGAAATCGGTTGGTAAAGTTTGACATGACGTTACTCAAATGGTGACTTTGAGTCACCTTTTGAGTAACGTCATGTGATTTACCAACCAAAATCATAAAGAACCAAAGTTTTAGAGTTGTAAAGTCTTTGCTTTTAATCTGAGCACGGACTTTACAACTCCTTCAAGTCTATTTATATTTCTTCAACCAATTTGCCCCAACTCTTTAATAAGAAAAGACTACCTAGAATAGTTAACAGCGTTAATCCTCCAGCAAGATTATAATTTCCGTAAATCCAATTTCCAGTCGCAAAGAGAGCCGCATAAACTGTGGTGGTTCCAATTAAGAAACATAAAATTTGTAAAGGGAAGCGTGCATTTCCTTTCTTAATGTCAATGCCTTTTGCTTGTGCTTTAGCGATTACCGCATCCCAGCCATTCCCTCCAGGTTTGATTTTTTGGTAAAAATTTATTAGCGTCTCATCATCCGTTGGAGGCGTCAAAAAGGTAGTTACCACCCAAATAATCGTTGTTAAAACTGCGCCGTAAACAATTTTCTCCCAACCTTCAAATGAATTACCTGTCTCAGTAAACGTGAAAAATCCCGCAATAAATAGAGAGGCAATCATCGCAACAACTTCTGTCATTGCATTAATTCTCCACCAAAACCAGCGTAGTATATAAATTAAACCAGTTCCCGCACCTAATAAAAGTAATAAATTAAAGGCTTGAGAAGCATCAGTTAACCATAATCCTAAACTTAATCCAAGTATCGCTGAAACAACTGTAAATAATCTTGCTGCATTGATTTGTTCCCTGTCACTTGCATCAGGTTTTACAAAACGTAGATAAAAATCATTAACCAAATAACTCGCTCCCAAATTTAATTGAGTTGACATCGTAGACATAAAAGCGGCAATCAATGAAGCCGCAACTAAACCTAAAAGACCAGATGGTAATTTGGAAAGCATGGCAGGATAGGCAATATCATGTCCTACTTTATCCGCAGATAATTGAGGGAATACTCTTTCAATATCAGACAACTCTGGGAAGACAACTAATGAGGCCAATGCAATCAAAATCCACGGCCAAGGACGAATTGCATAATGTGCTATATTGAACAATAAGGTCGCAGAAACCGCATTTTTTTCATCTTTTGCCGAGAACATACGTTGAGCAATATATCCACCTCCACCTGGTTCCGCACCTGGGTAATATGATGCCCACCACTGCACCGCCAAAGGAACAAGCAAAACAGGAACCCATGAATTTGGGTCAGAAAAATCAGGAAGAATATTGATTTTATCAACTACATTATCGTGTATTAATAGGGAGTCTAAACCACCAACTTCTGGAAGGTTAATTATGTATATGGCAGCCCAAATAGAGCCAATCATGGCTAAAATAAATTGTATAAAATCGGTCAGAATAACCGCTTTTAACCCACCTATTGTGCTGTAAATCAAAGTAATAGAACCAGCAATTAACAATGTTTGCCAACCTGGAATACCCAAAATTATTTCACCAAACTTAACAGCAGCCAAAGACACTGCCCCCATGACTAAAACATTGAAAATCAAACCTAAGTAAAGTGCTCTAAATCCACGTAGGAAGGCTGCTATATCGCCACTATATCTTAATTCATAAAATTCAATATCAGTCATAACCATAGACCGCCGCCATAATCTCGCAAAAACAAAAACCGTCAACATCCCAGTTAAGAGGAATGCCCACCAAACCCAGTTTCCTGCGACACCACTTTCCCTGACTAGACCTGTAACTAAATTTGGTGTATCTGCTGAAAAAGTAGTTGCAACCATACTCACACCAAGTAACCACCAAGGCATGTTTCGACCAGAGAGGAAAAACTCAGAGGTATTTTCACCTGATTTGCGACTAACAAAGAGACCGATAGTTAAAGAGACTGCGAAAAAGGCGACAATAATCGACCAATCTAAACTGGATAAATTCATTTTTACTTGTTTCGTTTTATTTTGTTGAAATTTGGTAAATTAATTAATTAAAGAAATTAAGTACCTTTGATTTCTGGTCAAATGTAGTAAAAAAATCTTTTAAAATACCTTTATGTCTAGACAGACAAGTTCGCATATCATGATGGTGCGTCCAGCTAATTTTGGTTTTAATGAGGAAACTGCGGAGAGCAATGCTTTTCAAACGAATGATACCAGTCTTTCGTCAGAGGAAATTAATGCCCAGGCTGTTGAAGAGTTTGATAATATGGTAGCTAAACTGCGTTCTGTAGGTGTGAATATCCATATTATTCAAGATAGCCCTATTCCAAAAAAGACAGACGCAATATTTCCTAATAATTGGGTTTCCTTTCATGATAATGGTACTATTATTACCTACCCAATGTTCAGTTTAAACAGACGAGCAGAGATACGAGAAGAAATATTGGAAGAAATGAAAAAAGATTTTGTTGTAAATAAACGAGTCCAGTTTAATCGATTTACAAAACAAAACTTATTTTTGGAAGGTACAGGAAGTATGATTTTAGACCGTGAACATCGGATTGTTTATGCTTGTGTGAGTGTGCGTACGGAAGAAAATTTACTTCGTAATTTTGCAGAATGGGCAGACTATGAAGCTGTTCTCTTTTGGGCAGTTGATCGCGGAGGTTTAGAAATTTATCATACAAATGTGATGATGGCTATTGGTGAAACATTTGCGATTATCTGTATAGACTCTATCAGTAAAGAAGCAGATAGAACAATGGTTCGAAGCAAATTAGAGGAAACACATAAAGAAATAATTGATATTAGCTATGACCAAATGCTTTCCTTCGCAGGCAATATGTTACAAGTTAGAAATGATGTTGGGGATACTTATTTGGTGATGTCACAGCAGGCGTATAAGTCTCTGAATAATAGACAAATAGAAGCAATCGAAAATCATACAAATATTTTAACATGTCAAATTGATACAATAGAAAAGTATGGCGGTGGTAGTGTTAGATGCATGATGGCTGAGGTCTTTTTGCCAGTGAAAAACTAAAAAAAAACTTTATGAAATTTATAGCACAATTCTTATTGATAATTGTAGGTTCTTATTTCGCACAATCATACCTTCCTTGGTGGTCTATGGTTATTGTGGCAGGAATAGCAGGTTTCTTCTTTTCATTTGAAAAGAGTAGAAAGAGTTTTTACACGGGCTTTTTCGCCATTTTAGTTTCTTGGACGGTATTAGCATACTTTGCAGATACATTAAATGAAGGCGTATTTTCTGATAAAATGAAGACTGTTTTGGAAGGACTTACCATGCCTTTATTGATTTTATTACCAGCTGTTTTAGGTGGAATTCTTGCAGGATTTGCGAGTATGACAGGAAATCAGTTGCGCAATCTATTTTTAAAGCCAGAAGTTTTGTCAAAGAATCTAAAATCTAACACGTTTAACGTCTAAAAAACTACATTCGTCGAACTCTCTTGACTCTCCTTTTAATTTTTTGGATATTTGATTATGATTTTCAGTTTAAGGAATGCGAGATTAATAGATTCTGAATCTATTAATCTCGCATTCCTAACCTAGTTTTCAAAATCTCATCATGTCAGAAAAGGAATATTACAAAAAAGCTCGGAAAATTGTCAAAGCAAAAAAGGATCTTCGTAGTTCAGCAATTGCATTTGCGCTTACTATGCCTATTCTGATTGTCATAAATCTCTTGACGAGTCCAAGATACCTATGGTTTTTATGGGCATTAATGGGCTGGGGTATGGGCTTATTTGGAGCTTATTACACAGCCTACATTCAACCAAAATATGATGAAAGAGAAAGCCATGAGATTGAAAAAGAAATGGAAAAATTACGTCTTCGAGATAGAAAATATGAGAATCGAAATGAGCGAATCGATGATTTTGATGAGCGTTTAGATTTGAGAGAATTGAGGAGAGACTATGATGAGCGTGATTTTGTTTAATATAACTCTAAATTAATCTACCTACAAGATGAGACAGTCAGAAGAAGATTATTACCAAAGAGCACAGAAAGTTGTTAAAGCTAAAAAAGCTTTTCGTATCAATGCTTGGCTTTTTGCGATTACAATGCCAGTAATTATCGCTGTTAACCTAATGACGAGTCCCCATTATTTATGGTTTTTATGGTCATTGATAGGTTGGGGAACTACGCTCGGAATTTTATATTTGGTTGCCTACGTTTTTCCTAAATATGCGTCTAATGAAGAAAATGAAATAGAGGAAGAAATGGAGAAAATGCGTCTACGAAACTTGAAGACTGCAAAAAAAGATGATTTTGACGAACATTTAGACTTAAGAGAACTGAGAAAAGATTACGAGGATAGAGATTTTGTTTAATCACCCAATTTAAAAAAATAAAGAATTATGTCCAATAACGAAGAAAAATTATACAAATTAGCACAGAAGAAAGTCAAGAAAAAGAAAGGATTTTACAGACATTTACAAGCATTTGTCATGGTAAATATTGCCTTGCTTTTCATTGGTATCATGGAAGGTGAACCGTTAGGACCTTTCCCTGTCGCAGTTTTTTGGGGGATTGGACTAGGCTTTCATTATGCCAATGTTTTCGGCTTACCGGGTGGAAAACTGACAGATGAATGGGAAGAAAGAGAATTAGAAAAAGAATACGACAAACTAAGAAATCGCTATGGTTCTAGCCAGAACGAATCGCCTAGAAGAAGAAAGGAGGAATTAGATATGGATGACCACCTTGATTTAAGACAGCCTCAAAGAATGAAAGATTATGAGGATAGAGATTTTGTTTAGTATTATTGGTTAATAGTTATTTCAAAACGAATAACTATTAACCAATAACCAGCTCTTATGAGTCATAAAAGCGAGCAATTCCTTTCGCCACATTCTGACCGTCCATTGCCGCAGAAATAATTCCCCCTGCATAACCTGCACCTTCTCCAGCAGGAAATAATCCTATGGTTTCCGTATGCATGTAAGTTTCGCGGTCGCGTGGGATTTTTATTGGTGAGCTCGTCCGACTTTCCGTCCCAATCACATTTGCATTTTCTGTAAAATAACCACCCATTTTCTTACCAAATACTTGTACTCCTTGCGCTAAGCGTGAGTATATATCCTTAGGTAAAAGGGAATGCAATGGAGCAGGGTATAAGCCCGGAATGTAAGAACTATCAGGCAAACTCTTCGACATGCGTCCCCTCGCAAAATCCGTCAAACGCTGAGCAGGCCCTTTTTGGCTTCCGTCACCATAATTAAATAAGGTCTGTTCTACCTCTTTTTGTAATTCTAAAGCAGCAAAAACACCATATTTCGCATAAGGTGCTAGGTCAGCAGTTTGGACTTCTACTACCGTTCCCGAGTTTGCATAAGGGCTATCGCGGCGAGACATCGACATTCCGTTTACTACAATCTCCCCAGGCGCAGTTGCCGCAGGAACAACTAAACCTCCCGGACACATGCAAAAGGAGAAAACTCCACGTCCATTTACTTGTGTCACCAAAGAATAACTTGCTGCAGGCAAATTTTCTTCACGTGGAGATTGTCGATATTGAGATTTATCAATCAAACCTTGTGAATGCTCAATTCTAACACCCAATGCAAAAGGTTTTGCTTCGATTTTGACACCTTTATTATGTAAAAGATAATACATATCTCGTGCTGAATGCCCTGTAGCAATCACAGTCGCTTTTGCTCGATATTCTTGTTTATCATTTACGATAACACCGTCAATTTTGTCATTGTCCATTAATAAATCTGTCACCATAGACCCAAAATGCACCTCTCCACCATAATGCTCAATCGTCTCGCGCATATTAGCCACAATCCCCGGTAATTTATTACTACCAATATGCGGATGGGCATCGACCATAATGTCTGATTTAGCCCCATGTTCTACAAAAAGTTGCAGCGCTTTTTTAATTTTTCCGCGCTTATGAGAGCGAGTATACAGCTTGCCATCAGAATATGTACCAGCTCCACCTTCTCCAAAACAGTAATTAGAATGCGGATTAACAATTCCATCTTGTTGAATAGCTTTCAAATCTCTACGTCGCGCCCGCACATCTTTTCCTCGGTCAAAAACAATTGGTTTTAACCCCAATTCAATCAACTCTAATGCCGCAAAATAACCACATGGCCCAGCACCAACAATGATAACTGCTTCTTTTTCAGATACATTTTGAAAAGAATCTAAAATAGCAGGCTCCGTTGGCAAAGGCTCATTAACTGCAAGTTCGACCCGCAAACGATAAAAGGCTTGACGTTGTCGTGCATCAATCGAACGACGCAGTATACGTAGGTCTGAAATATCATGAGGAGAGACATGTGCTAATTTTGCAGCACGATTTTTGATGAATCCATCATCATTTAAGTCTTTTGGTAAGACTTTAATTTCTACAATTTTCAACATAGGAATGACCGGTTTTTATCCAGTAAAGTTTGTACTCAATTTGAGCAAATTGGCATATTTGAGCACAAAAGTACACTTCATTTTCTTTTTTTTGTAAAAATGTTGAAAAACTCACATCCCAATCAACCTTTTGCTGTTTCACTAATGTTACCTTTGTGACAGAATGTTAAATTAGCGTCTAATTTTATGTTCATCTTATTA
>CAZQTE010000335.1:0-6731 GCA_964595615.1 uncultured Saprospiraceae bacterium | reverse complement strand
AATCAAATAATTACTTAGGTTTTTATTTTTTTCATGTCACTTTCACACGATTTGAGGGAAAACCAAAATATTAAGCTTTAGGAAAGGCAATTTAATAAATTTTACTAGTCTATAAAATGATCCTCCAATCTTTTCTACTCAGAAAAATTACCTTTATCTCCAAATAAAAGTCCTCCGATATAAGCCAAAGGCAAAATACCCATTAATCCAAATATTGACATCCAACGAGGATGAGGAATCATCAATAAATTAGCTAATGTCGCAAGGAAAAGGATAAATCCGACTGTTAATGCATTTCTTTTCCAGTTTCCTTCGGTAAATTTAGCAGCAACAGAACCTCCAACAAAACCACCAACTAACCAGCCTGCCATTACTAAAAATAGAGAGATAAAAGGCAATTTAGCAATCATTTCACTCAATGCATTTATGTAAACTTCTGGCTCTACTTCTTGTGGATTCGGAAGAGAGTTCATAATATCCTGGTCGTAATACTGATGACTAAAATGGTCGAAAAGTCGAACGATTACAAATCCCGCAATAATACCCAAAGCAACAGGAAGAACTTTATTTTTCATTTTATAAAATTTGCTAGAAATAATCCCCAAATCTAAGAAAACAGTTTGATAAATCACATTTTACGCCATTAGAGAGATTTTCATTACCTTTGTGGTATTATTCACACACTGCTCTTTTTTGCACATCGGACATTTACCTTTCGCTTTATTTATACAAAAATCATAGACCATACTTTCTTTAAATGAAAGTACGTACCCCGTAGACCAAATGCCTCATAAATAGATAATTATGTTCCGAATCTTACTCCCTATAATTCTGATTTTAGGGCTTATAAACGATGCAGTATCGCAAGATTGTTCGCCTTCTTTGGCCTGCTTTAACGCACCATTGATATGCGGAAACTCATTAGATGGATTAGTCACAACGACTAGTGGCTCCAATGACATTACACAACCTGCAGAATTTTGCGGAGTTATTGAAAATAATCAATGGATTCGTTTTTTTGCTTGTGAAAGTACTGTCACTATTGGATTTGAAATCTTTAGCTGCGCAGGCACCTTTACAGGTACAGGTATACAAGCTGAAATCTTTGAAACATCAGATTGTATCAGTTTTAACTCTGTTTCAGACTGTTATTCCACATCAGATGCGAGTGCAGGTACTTTGACTGCTACAGGTTTAGAAGCTGGTCAATCGTATTACTTAATGGTAGACGGCTGGGCTGGAGATATTTGTCAATATCAAATAAATGTCCTCAGCGGTATTGACACAGACCCGCCAACTCCGCAAGAGGTCTCTCCTGGAGAAATAAGTGGACCCACCGTCGTTTGTCCCGATGAAACTGTAACTTATACTGCTATATTACCAGAATGTAATAATACATCTAACTCTGGTTGTCCCCTTCCTACATTACCTCCATCAGACTTTACTTTTGAGTGGGATTTACCTTCAGATGCTAGTCTTGTAAGTCAAGATGATAATGAAATAACAGTAAGCTGGGGAGCAGTTGGAGGTACTATTGAAGTCTCTGTAAGTGAAAACAACTCCAGTTCAAGTTGTGATTGTAATTATTCATGCGGTACTGATATTCCGTCAATTAATGTTGTTGTCGATGATATGCCAGACATCGTTACAACTTTACCAACAGTATATGCCTGTGAGGGAGATACCTATTATTTTTGTGGAGAAGGCTATACCGAAACTATTGACGCGATGTGTAGTTCTAGTTGTCAAACTGCTGAAATCCAACCTATTGTATTTCTGGAAGTTATAGAGGTCAATTTAGGAATTATTACAAATTGTAATGGGGATTGTTTTGAAATTAATGGTTCTTCCTACTGTGGTGAGGGCGATTTTTCAGTATCCGAAGAAAGTGATGACGGCTGTCAAACGACATCATTCACTATTCAAAATGTTGATTTATCAGGCTTCGCTGATGGTGGAGAAATTCTTACACCGACGGTAACTAGCACCGAAATTAGTGCCAATGGTTATTCCTCAAATGATCCAGTAAGTTACGAGTGGTCAGGTCCAGGCATAGACGCGACCAACATGAATGAACAAAATCCAACAGTAAATTTACCCGGCACATATACCGTGACCATTACAGATGCTAGCGGAGAATGTAGTATTGAGGATACAGTCATTGTTTTCCAGCAAGAAGATGATTGTAATATACCTGTGCCTCCTGCTGACGATTGTGAGTCTGCTCCAATTTTTTGTGGAGAACAGTTAAACGGTTATTGCTCTCATACGGTAGGTACTAGCGGGAATAGTGATGCAATATCTAACGCCTTTTGTGCCCCAGTTGAGCAGTCTCAGTATTTAAAGTTCGTGGCTTGTGAAACTAGCGTTTCTTTAGAATTAAACGTGCCTGCTTGTCTGAGTGGAACAGGAATTGAAGCTGGTTTGTTTTCTGGTGATTGCCAGAATTTGACGCCTCTTAGCAATTGCGGTGAGATACTACTTGAAGACACTTTAATTCTTACGGCAAATTCGCTAATTCCAGGTGAAATATATTTTCTAGTAGTAGACGGAATAGCTGGCGCAGAATGTACTTGGGAAGTCGAAATTCTCGAAGGAATTAGTACAGACCCTATTGAGTTGGATGAAATTTCAGAAGATTATATAGAAGGTGATGAAGAAATCTGTCGTGGAGACACAGCACAATATACTCTTTTTCCTAAGCAATGTGCATTGAGTGGTGGATGCGCCGCTTTAAGTAGCTTAACGGATAGTTTTTATGTTAGATGGTATTTTCCTCCCGAGGCAATAGTCGTTGACAGTACGGGAT
Source organism: uncultured Saprospiraceae bacterium (assembly GCA_964595615.1). Classification (GTDB taxonomy): domain Bacteria; phylum Bacteroidota; class Bacteroidia; order Chitinophagales; family Saprospiraceae; genus JAHDCG01. The sequence goes on along the minus strand of CAZQTE010000335.1, from coordinate 3,922 downwards.
TAAACTTAAGTTTAGCATGGCCTTCGGGTTCAGGTGGAGAAGTAACAGCTCTTTTTATTTCTGCCTTTGGACAGGATGAAACTTATTGTGGAAATGAAGTTAGTTGTAGTGGTACAGCCGAGTTTTACACAGAAGTTTTGTATGATGAAATCACTCTGTCTACGGTTTATTTATGTGAAGGAGAGTCTTATGAATTTTGTGGAGAAATCATTACCGAGACAGCGACTAGAACCTGCCAAGATGAATGTGATTTACTTCGTCAAACAGTAGAGTTTTCCTCACCTACTATTATTGAATTGGATACAATAAAATTATGCCCAGGTGATTGTTATGAATTGGATGGGACATCTTATTGTGAGGAGGGATATTATGAAATAGAAACAGTAAATGGTGTCTGCCCAGATATTTACAAATTCAATATTGAAATAATAAATGAACCTGAAATAAGCATCGATGCCTTAGAGACTTCTTGTGACGGGACAGGAACAAATTACATTGTTGGATTTGATATTACGAATGGGATTGAGCCATTTTATTTAAATGGAATTGAAATGGAAAACACTTCTTTTGTTTCAAATCCGATATTAAGTGAAGAGCCCTATGATTACATGATTACAGACTCTCGAATTTGTGGAAGCGATGTGGAGTTAGTCATGGGCGTAGACACTTGTGCATGTACTTCTTATGCAGGTACGATGGCAATAGATACATTATTTGCTTGTCTTTCAAATGAAGTATCTGCAGTGCATTTGGGAGATGAAGTGATGGATTTAGACGACAATTTTGAATACATTTTACATGCTTCCAATGTAGATACTCTCGGCGAAATATTTGCAATTTCAAAAGAACCAGAATTCAGTTTTTTGAATACAATGACTCTAGGTGAAATTTACTATATCTCCTATGTAGTCGCAAATGAAATAGACGGCGGTTTCATTGATTTAAGTGATAGATGTTTGAGTGTTTCTGCGGGTCAAGCTGTTGTTTGGTACGCTGAACCTAGTATTGAAATACCAATTTTACAGACCTTAGATTGTGCAAATCCTGCAATTACTTTAAATGCAAATGCAAATATCGGAAGTGAGTTTGCACCGCATTATGAATGGACATTTCCAGATGGAGAAATAAGTACAGAGTTGAATCAATCAATCACTCAATCTGGTTTTTATTCTTTGCTAATTATTGACCCCAAAACTGGCTGTACTGCTAGTGACGATGTGACAGTTTTTGAAGATTTTTCCATTCCTGAAGTCAGTATCACTGGAAATTTAGTGAATTGTGCAAATCCAAGTACAGAGGTTTCTGTTAGTACAAACTTAACAAACTTCACTTTATTATGGGCGGACCAAAATGACACACCTTTAGGAAACGACATGATAATAACTGGCTCATTTCCAAACATTTACACCGCAAATATTATTGGAGAAAATGGTTGTTTAGGTTCTGATGATTATGAAATTATTGGCGATTTCACTGAACCAGAGATTAGTGTCACTGGTGGAATTTTGGATTGTTATAATCCTAGTCTTCAATTACAATCGTCTACAAATATTCCTAATCCAGAATACTCTTGGACAAGTGAAGATTTCAGTTCTGACCTAGCTCAACCGATTATTTCGACTGAAGGATTTTATAATTTAACCATTACAAATCCAGAAAATGGTTGCGATAATGAAGCTGTAGCGGAAGTCGAAAATATTATTGCTTACCCCGAAGTTTTAACTTCTGTAGACTCCATTCTAACTTGTAGTGTCCAATCAGTTTCCCTATCAGGATTGGGAACATCGGAGGGAAGTAATTACAATTATCAATGGACATCAAACTCTGATTTATCAATTGAAAATAGCATGAGTCTCTACCCTACAGTTTTTGCAGCAGGGCTTTATGAATTAAATGTTTTTGATATGGAAAATGGCTGTTCAAGTTCTGCACAAGTTGAAGTAGAACAAGAAACTGATATTCCTGTAAATCTTATTTCTTCAATAAGTCCACCCACTTGTCATGGTGATGAGGATGCTATATTTTCTGTTGTGCAAATTGAAGGTGGAATCACACCATATTCTTACACTTTCACAGGATTTGAAACAGGAGAAAACACTGATTGGTACAATCTAGCTGCGGGTAATTATACAATCCAAATTTTAGACGCAAACGATTGTATTTTAAAAGAAGATATTGTCATTAGTAACCCTCCTTTGGTTTCTGTAGATTTAGGTCCAGACCGTAATCTTGATTACGGAGAAAGTGTAATTTTATCTCCAAATTTCAGCATAGACCCGTTTTACTTAAGCTGGCAATCTAATGATTTACAGAGCTTTACGGAACGAGAATGGGAAGTTTCACCATTCTACACAACTGACTATGAAATCGAAATTAGCGATGAAAATAACTGTACGGATAGAGATACTGTCAAAGTAATAGTTAATCGAGAAATTCCAATTTTTGTTCCGACTGCATTCTCTCCAAACAACGACGGGAATAATGATGTGTTCTTTGTCAATACTGCTAACGGTGTGGCGGAAATAAACCAAATGGATATTTTTGACCGTTGGGGAAACCAGGTTTATTCAAATAAAAATTTCTTGCCAAATGACCCAAATTTGGGTTGGAATGGAAGATATAATGGTCAACAAGCGGCTACGGGCGTTTATGTTTGGTATTTATCTTTGAGTTTGACCGATGGAACTGTTTTGGAATTGGCGGGTGATGTTAGCATTTTGCGTTAAAAATATGAAGAATGAAATATGAATTCTTGATAAATTCATATTTCATATTTCATATTTTCTTGCTTACAATCTCATTTTCAAACTATAAACATGTGGAATTGACACACCATACTCATCAAAAACAAACTCACGCTCTGCCCTTTCGGTAAGATTTGGGAAACAATTCCAAGGGGAATAATCGAACTCTTTGAATTCTTCTAAAGTCAATCCTGCATTGATTAATGCCATAGTAGTTTCAGCTAAAGAATGCGTCCAGAAATATTCTTTTTTGCTGATTTTGGCATTGGCGTCGGCGTAAGTTCCTTCTTCAACTTCTATATAAGGTTCTCCGTGATTGAAATAATTGTAGGCAGGTAATTTTGTGTCAAAATCAAATGCATACCAAGAAGGGTGAAATTCTGCAATGTAGAAAAAACCACCAGGTTTGAGGAAGTGTCGGATTACTTTTGCCCATTTATCTAGGTCTGGCAGCCAAGTAATTGTGCCGTAGGAGGTGTAAACTATATCAAATTTTCCTTTGAGATTTTCAGGAAGTGAATAGATGTCTGATTGGACAAATTTGGCCGACAATTGCAGTTTATCATTGATTTCACGCGCTTTTTCAATTGCTTTTCCTGAGAAATCAACACCTGTTACTTGTGCGCCTAATCGTTGCCAGCATATCGAATCTTGACCAAAATGACATTGGAGATGTAAAATAGATTTTCCTTTTACATCACCGACTCCTTCTAATTCAATTTTGTCTAAGGTATTTCTTCCCGCTAAGAAAGCCTCCATGTCATACATTTTACTTTCGAGATGAACAGGAGTCTTTGCATCCCAGAGGGCTTGGTTGGTTTTTAAATATTCTTGCTTCATTGGAAGAGTTGTAAAATTGTAGATTGGTAAAGTTGTAGAACTACTGAATACTAAATAAATTAGACTTTGGACGAAAGATTTTAGATGTTAGATTACTGAATAGCAACATTAACATAATTCGTATTTAATTGATTATCAATATTTTAGAAAGTCGAAAAATTGATTTTTCACTTAAATAGTCTAACATCTAAAGTCTAATATCTTTTGTCCAAAGTCCAATAAATAAAGCTCCCAAAATAAAAGAGTTGTAAAGTTACGCGAACTTTACAACTCTTAAGCAATGAATTTTTTTGAAACCACCCACAAATAAATTCAAGCAAAAGTTTGGATTTATGTTT
>CAZQTE010000334.1:2391-6765 GCA_964595615.1 uncultured Saprospiraceae bacterium | reverse complement strand
GTCCTCCTCAGTCTCCACACTCACACGCAGATTATGCAGTCCAGTCAATTCAATAATCGGTACCTTAATATTTTTCGTCTTTTTTCCTTCTGTCACTATTGCTAATCGACCAATTTCCTCCGTATCTGTTCTTAAAACCACCTCAAAAGGCTTTGAAATACCTTTATGACCCCGACATTGAAACTGGATAAGTCCAATCTCTGTTAAGTCGATATTTTCAAACATGAATTCATCTCCAAACTTAACATTTCTTAACCACTTATTCCGGAGGTCTGGATTATCAAAACTAATATAATCCGCTTCTGAAGAAGGAAAAGATGGTGCTCTCAACAGAATTTTTTCTCGTGCAGTTATAGGTTTCATTCTATCAAAACCATTGTCGGTATAGGATGCAGAAAGAACATATGTTCCGGGTAATTTATACCCTTCTTTATGTAGAGGTTGTTCTTTGGCGATAAAACTTCCCTTAAGAGGCAAACGATTTTGTTCTGATTTTTCTTCATCCAAAGATAAAATCCAACTAACCATTGCTTCGGTCTGATGTTTAGTCAATTGGGGATGTGCCGACATATTCGTCTCTCCCCAAATACCATTTCCCCCTTTGATTATCTTTGCTGCTAATTTTTGTTTAATTTTTGGTGTATTTGGGTAACGCTCCGCAATTTGCAAATAACTCGGTCCATTTACTTTTTTATTAATCGCATGGCAATTCGAACAGTCGGATTTTTTAATCAAAATCTCTCCCCTACTCAATCCCGCCAATGCATCTACTTCCTGATGTCCAATTTCGGTAAACGCCAAATCTTCACCTTGTGGTAGCAAATCAATAATCAAATTTACGCGCTCCTCATCGATGCCTGCACCCAATTTTCCATCTTCTCGGTCGCTCAATTTCACCTCATATTCAACCGCCTTATTTTCCCAGTAAAATTGACTGTTTCCTTTTAAAGCCAATTCCAGTTTTGGCTTTTCATTTCCAACTTGAATAGTGATTTTTTGTTTATCTTTATTACCAGACTCATCTTTAACCGTGAGTTCAACTTCATAAATGCCCTGATACTTATAATTGAAAGTTGCCGTCTCCCCATATTGCGGTGCGTAACCAGGAAAATACCATTCATAAGTCAATTTCTCGTGGTCTAAATCCTCAGATTCCGTAGCAGAAAAATTTACTTTCAAAGGTGCTGCGCCCATTGTTTTATCTGCCGAAATACGGGCAATCGGCGCGCGATTATCACGTACATAACGAATCCGCGACAAGCCAGCAGCTTCATTTCGGGCAAACCAAGCTTCTCCATATTCTAACATATAAAGCGAGCCATCTTTCCCAAAAATCATATCCATCGGACGGTTAAATTTAGTGTCTTCCATGAAAGGTACGACCTGACGATAATTGCCTAAACTGTCCGTTTCTAATGTAAAAATCCAATGTCTCATCCATTCGTAAATGAAGACTTTTCCATCAAAAAAATCAGGGAAACGATATTTGCCATCATAGTTTTCTGAATAATAAACTGGCCCAACCATAGGATTTTTACCGCCTGAATCTGTCCAAGGAAATTCTTCTGAAGGTGCGTAAGGATACCAAATTAGAGAATTTTGCGCTGGAGGCAAATCTAATAAACCAGTATTTCGAGAAGAGGTATTTTGTAATTTATCGGGGTCAAAAAAGCCTTTTGAAGTTTCAGTTGCAAAATCAAAATCTTGGTACGGCTGTCGATTTCCACGAGTAAAAGGCCAACCATAATTTCCTGCCGTTTTTGCTAAATTCACTTCATCATACGAACGTGGACCGCGCAAGCTATCCATCTCTCCTGCATCTGGACCAACATCTCCCCAATACAACCAATTTCGTTTTTCATCTATGCTAATCGTAAAAGGATTTCGCACGCCCATAACGTAAATTTCGGGTCTTGTTTTTGGAGTATTTGGAGGGAAGAGATTGCCATCAGGGATTTCGTAAGTTCCGTCGGGAAGAGGCTTTATTCTTAATATTTTACCACGCAAATCATTGGTATTTCCAGAACTGCGGCGTGCATCTCCATACTTTTGTCCTTTGCGCGAATCGATTGGCGCCATACCTTTATTTATCCAAGGATTTGTGTCGTCTCCCATGGTGATATACAGATTTCCTTCGGGGTCAAATGCCATTGCGCCAGCGGCATGACAGCATGTCCCGCGGTCAGTTGGTATATCTAATATTATCTTTTCAGAGTCAAAATCAATCTGGTCATTGACCAAAGTGAAACGCGAAATTCGATTAACAGACGCCTCTCCCAATGGCGAATAATCGAAATATATCCAATGATTTTTCTCAAAATTAGGGTCAATTGCCAAACCTATCAGACCATCCTCATACTCCGTGTAAACCTCAAACATCCCAGCAGGCTTGACCAATCCCGTTTCTGGATTGTAAATCGTCACCTCTCCATATCTTTCAATAAACATCAAACGTCCGTCTGGCAGCAAATCCAATTCCATCGGTTCGCGTAGATTATTAATGACTTTTTCTTTGACAAAGCGATTTTGTTCTGGAATAATTTTCGTGCGTGCATTCTCGTAATCGGGAAATTCATCCGAAAGGATTTGAGCGACTTCTTGACTAATATCTATTTCAGTTGCTGCTTTGGCATTAATAAAGCTAAGTTTTCCTTTTTCATAATCAGCACTAAAAACAGCTTGTTTTTCATCATACAAATAAGTCGCAGTTGCAAAATCTGAAAGCGTTAATTTTTGTGGCAAGTCAGAAGGATTTTCTCCTTGATAATCTCTTTTTAATGTTCCCCGGATGAGGTCGGCGGATGCTTGTTTTTCTATTTGAGATTTGAAATCAGGATAAACATTCAGCAAACTTCCTCCAGCTTGAAGGTAGCGTTCTAATGCGATTTTTGCATTCAGTTCTAAATCAGATATTTTACTATTCAAAAGAACAATCGCTGAGATTGATTTTAAATTTTCATCTCTCAGATAGTCCGCATCTGAAGTTTTTTCTACTTCAAATTGCTCTGAACTAATTTCAAATTCTTGCGTCTTTTTAACTGACTCCGGGGTATAAATTAAAACACTCCTTTTTTCCATTTTCTCATTACAAGAGAGAACAGAAATTAAAATTATAGCCAAAAATAATACTGATATATTTTTCATAAAAACTGTTTTGAATGTTCTCATATTTAACTGAATCGTTCTCCCCTACTGCCAACTTGGTCTTACTATACTTCCCGTTTCTTCGTCTTTCTCTATCAACAAACTCACATCAATTTCCTGCTGCAAACCTTTGACATGGGAAATTACACCAACTATTCGATTTTCCTTTCTCAAACCTTTCAATGCCTCAAAAATTGCCTGCAAAGAATCCTCATCTTGTGTACCAAAACCTTCATCTAAGAAGAAGAAATTTTGGTCAGTCTGATTTTGTTTTTGCACACTTTCTGCTAATGCCAAAGCAAGAGAAAGCGACGCTTGAAAAGTCTGTCCACCCGAAAGCGTTTTGACATTTCTCAACTTTCCGTTATTAAGGTAATCTCGAACATCAAAACCATTATCTGCATTCAATTCTAATCGCAATTGCTGTTTTGTTAATTGATAAAACCGGTGATTGGCAGCTTCACATAAATTCTGCAAATAGACGGATGAAATATAACTCACAAATCCTTCTTGACGGAACAAAGACTTTAAAATGGCGATATTTTCCCCACGTTTTTTAAGTGCATTGAGGTCTTTGGTCAAGACTTTCTTTTCTTTCAATTTCTTCTCCAAATCAGCAGAAACCTGTTTTTGCTTTCCTACCATTTCCGACTGCTCATTTAACAAAATTTCAGATTGAAGATACTGCTCTTTTTGCTCTAAAAATAACTGTTCATCAAACTTCTGTCCTTTTATTCGAGCTTGAAGACTTTCGTGATTGAGTTTTCCTTTTTGATACTCTTCATTAAATTTTTCCAAATTTACTTTGGCAGTCTCCAAATTGAGATTTGCATTTAATATTTCTAAAATTGCCACTTCATTGGAATAATCTGAAGTTTTAATCGCAGCTTCGATTTCTTTCGTCAACTTAGCAAGTTCTTTATCTAAACTTTCCTGCTGCTTTTTCACTTCTGATAACTGACCAGCAAGCGAATTTTTCTGCTGTTTTAGACTTTCAATTTCAGCTTGTAGCGTATTGAATTGCTTCTCCGTTTCTAAAATGTTTCTTTGAATTAAATCTGCTTTTTGACGCAAATCCATTTGCGAATGCTCTACAAAATCTGCTATTTTCAAAACCGACAATTGGCTCGATAATGCTTCCTTTGTTCCCTCATCTTTCGCCAAGGCATTTTTGATTTTGGTAATGCCTTCTTTATACTGCTTTTCCTTTTTCTCCAAAGCCTCTTCTTC
>CAZQTE010000334.1:0-2291 GCA_964595615.1 uncultured Saprospiraceae bacterium | reverse complement strand
CAGGATGCTCCGTCGAACCACAAATCGGACAAGGCGCACCATCTTCCAATTTTGCCGCAAATTCCTCCAATTTGTTCTTTAATTGCCAGTGTGTTTTCTCTTCTTCTACTTTTTGAAATTCCTGCTCTTTCTTCGTCTTCAGCGTTTCCAATTCAGCAACTGCACCATTCATATTCTTAGCCGCAATCGTACAATTCGACTTTGCCAATGTTCCCCGAAATTTATTTCCGATTAACTTAAATTGCTCCTCTGCATCTGCAAGTTCTTTTCGAGTCTCAACAGTCGCCAGTTCCAAATTTTTTCGCTGCGAAAACCATAATTGCAATTCTAATAATTCCTTTCCGTCTGGGCGATTTTCTTCTGCTTTCTTAACTTCCAATTTCACCTTCTCCGACTCCGCTTTTTTAGCTTTCAACTCTTTTTCAACTTCATCTAAAAGCTTTTGTCCATCGCCTATTCTCTTTTGACTTTTTTCAATATTTACACTTAAAGTCTTGATTTCAAGTAGATTTTGTAGGTCTTTCACTTTCGCGGACTCCTGCTCCTTCTGTGTCTGTTTTTCTTTTATTTCTTTAAAATGAGTCTCTTTGTTTTCTATATCTGTATTGACTTTTGAAAATTGCGTTTCTTTATTTTCCGCATCTTTTTGACTGGTCTCTCCTCTATTTTGTATATCCTTTTTTCTATCCAATAATGGCTTAAAACGTATCAAACAATCTTCTGTCTGCTTAATCTTAATTCCCAAATTCTCAAATTCTCCTTTTCGTTCTCCTATCTTTTTAAATAAGTCTTCCGCAACTGCTGCTTGCGAGAATACTTCTTTTAATTCTTCCGTTTGCTGAAAAGATTTTTGTAGTAATTTTACTTGCTTGGTCGTAGCAGTCAGTTCCTTTTCTTTTACCTTCAAATCTGCTTTTGCTTCCTTAAATGCTTCCTCTGTTACCTCCACAAATTGTTGCAAACTTCCTGTCAGAATATCCAATTTCTCTTTATTCGCATTTTCCAAACTCTTCACCTTTCCCGACAGGTCATATTTTCCCAAAACAAAAATATCCTTCATCATCCGGGTGCGGTCTGTCTTTCCCAATTTCAAAAACTCCTCAAATTGTCCCTGTGGAATAATGACCGTCCTCCGAAAATTTTCGTAACTCAGTCCGATAATTTCCTCCGCTTTTTTATCCGTCGGTTCCCAATTATCTTTTACTTTAAAATAGGCGGTTCTCTCAAATTTTTTGACCGTCTTAAAATCCTTTTTCCCACGCTTTCCCAATACTAATACCCGATACTCCTCCCCTTCTTTCATTCTGAAAATAAAGTCAATCTCTAATTCATTTGACTTTAGATTCATCATATTATAATACCGATCATCGCCCGCCTTATTTAGACGCTCGGTATCATTATATAAGGCAAACGAAATTGCTTCTAATATCGTCGATTTGCCACTACCCACTGCGCCAAATATCCCAAATATCTGACCTTCGGTCAATTTGGTGAAGTCGATTGTCTGCGTCTCTCGGTAAGAGTATATGCCTTTTAATGTTAAACTTATTGGAATCATTCTGTTGGTTACTATGTTATTGAGTTATTGGTTATTCTGTTAATTGTGTCAGTATTCAATAACTATGTTCCCAATACTTCTTTAAATAAGTCCATGATTTCTTCGTTGGGATTAACACCATTTTTGGATTTGAAATAATCAGAAAATAATTCATCTATCGGGCGATTTAAATCTATGGCGGTCGGACTTCCCTCTCGGCTGGCTTTGTTTCTAATCTCAGGAATAATCGCCACGATACCTTGGTGGGCTGCGTGTAATTGTTTGCGGTCTTGAGATGTCAAAAAGTCATCTGCCACCATGGTCAACTCGACTAAAGTTTTTGGATTTTCAGTCAACCATTTCACCGCATCTTCTACTTCTTCAAAACGTTGGCGCATTAGTTTTTTCCCAGATTTCAATTTGATAGGTTCAACTGTCGCATCTTTATTGGGTTCGACTTCTACCAAAATAACATTTTTACTCTGATTCGCCTCCGCAAAACTGTAAGCCAAAATACTACTACTATATACCACAGGGCAAGGTTTTGTGTCTACCGTTTGGCGGCGGTGTAAATGACCAAGAGCCACATATTGGATTTGCTTTGGAAAATTTTCGGTATAAATAGCTTGTGCGCCACCAACGTGCAAAATTGGTTTTTCTGCATCTGGTTCCGCTTGCTGCTCACCATCTTTTTTCATCACAAAAAGATGCGTCATTAATATATTGACGCCTTTTTTATCACAATATTTTTTGG
>CAZQTE010000333.1:0-6782 GCA_964595615.1 uncultured Saprospiraceae bacterium | reverse complement strand
AAAATGGAATCTACCACAAACATACCCCACTACGCCCCCGTCCTCGTCCACTTATTTCGTGGCGTAGTCTATGAAGAAGACAAAAAAATCTGGAACGATTTGGTGGCTTTTCAGCACCAAGTACGCAAGTATTTCGGGACGATTGGCATTGAATTACACCTCAATGAACAAGAGGGTTTTGCCTTCCTTTCTCAACCCGACGAAATCGAAGGAGAGAAGACCAAAGTGCCGCGCATCGTCCGTCGGATGCCTTTGTCTTATGAGTTGACTATTTTGCTCGTTATTCTACGCGAGGCACTTGAAGAATTCGATTCACAGAATACTGACAGCCGTAAACTATTCATTACCAACAACGAAGTTAAGGACAGAATCGAAGTCTTTTTTGAGCAAAAAGCCGATAAAGTCCGTCTTTTAGAACGTTTTGATGCTTACATTAATAGCATCGTCGATTTGGGCTTTTTGAAAGAAGTACAAGTGCGTGGTTTTGATGAAAAGGAGAAGACTTATGAGGTCAGACGCATTCTGAAAGCAAAGATAAATAGTGAGAAATTGGAAGAGATTAAGGAAAAATTAAGCGGCAAGAGAAAATAATAAAGAGGTGTACCAATAACTACCAACCTCCAACTAACAACTTGAAATAAAAATGAGTAAAAAAGCACAAAAAGGCTTCCGCCTCCAATATATAGAAATTTTCAACTGGGGTACATTCGACGAAATGATTTGGCGACTCGACCCAAAGGGCGATAATTCCCTCTTGACCGGCTCAAATGGTTCTGGAAAAACAACTTTGGTGGATGCGATTATTACTCTTTTAGTGCCACCCAATAGCCGTCATTACAATCAATCGTCGGGCAGTAAAAGTCGCCGCGAACGGGATGAAAAAACTTATACTTTAGGTGCATACACAACCGTACAAAGCGATAGTGGGCTGGCTGCTAAAACCAAATATCTACGAACACGCGATGCTTTTTCTATTTTATTGGGGACGTTTTATAATGCGGATGTCAAGGAATATGTGACGTTGGCACAGGTGCGTTGGTTTGCCAATAATGACCTAAAACGCAGTTATTTAATCATTCCGTCGGCAGTTACTATTTCAGAACATTTTCAGCCTATGGACACGGGTGGTATTTGGAAAAAGACGCTCAAAAAGAAATATAAGGCAGAAGATTTTACGAGTTTCACGAAGTATAGCCAGCGTTTTTCTAAGATATTTGGTTTGAAATCGGAGAAGGCTTTGACCTTGTTTGCGCAGACGGTGGGGATTAAAGTTTTGGGTAATCTCAATGATTTTATCCGCCATAATATGTTGGAAGAATACGATGCAGAGCAAGAATTTCAAAAGTTATACGAGCATTATGAAAGTCTTTTGAGTTCGCATAAATCTATCGAAAAAGCGCGGGAACAAGCACGTTTGTTACAGCCGATTGTTGAAGGTGGCGCACAGTTTCAAGAGCTTTCTCAAGAGACCAGACAACTCGAAAAAATACAAGATGCAGTCACGCCTTATTTCGCGCAAGCAAAAATAGATTTGTACCAAAGAAATATCAAAACGGCGGAAAGTGATGTGCAAAAAAAGAATAATCAGGTAGAAAGTATTAAGACAGAATTGACAAGTCTTGATGCACGTCGCAATGACCTACAAGTCAACATCAGCACGGATAAAGCCTACGAGCAAATCCAAAATTTGGACAAACAAATCCAACAAGCAGAACAAGAAAAAACGCGCAAACAAAACCGCGCCAATGGCTATAATGCACTGGCGAATTTCCTCGAATTAAAGTCTGACCCCAACGAAAAAATTTTCTACAAAAACCTCTCAGACAGTCAACGCGCTATTGACGACCTACGTGAAGATTTAGAAAATCTCGAAGACGACGAAGTAAAATCGCGCATCCAATTAGACCGCATTCAAACGGAATCAGAGGAATTAAAATCGCAATTAGCCTCTTTGCAACAACGCCGCAATCGGATTCCTTTACAGCAAATCAACATCCGCAGTCAGATATTAGACAAACTCAATTTATCCGAAAAAGAACTGCCTTTCGCCGCCGAATTGATAAAAGTAAAAGACAAGGAAAAGGATTGGGAAGAGGTCATCGAACAGCTTTTACAAAACATCGGACAGACTTTATTGGTCAAAGAAGAACACTACGAAGCGGTGCTTTCTTTTGTGCATCGAGGAAAATTAGGCGGCAAAATTTCTTTCCTCAAAATACCCAATTTAGACTTTTCGGCACAAAATATTAAAGTGGGTAAAAAGAGTATTTTACAAAAAATAGAATACAAGCCGAGTAATGATTTTATCGCATTTTTAGAAAAACACCTGATTGAAAACTTTGATTTTGAACTTGTAAAAGGTTTTGCTGCTATTCAAAAAAATCCAAAATCTGTCAACGAAAAAGGACTGTGGAGGCGTGAAAATCAACACGAACGACAAGACAACAGCGATGCTCATCAGTCGAGCGATTACATTTTGGGTTGGGACAATCGGGAGACAGTGCTACTCGTGCAGCGTCAACTAAAGTCGCAAGAAGAGCAAGCGGAAAAAATTCGTTTGAGTCTGAAAAGTAGTCGTACACGGAGAAACGCACTGAATGAAAAACGAGATAAATTAGTCAGCTTTATATCTTATCAGCAGTTTACTGAGATAGATTGGAAAGGCGCGGATAAGCAAATGAAAACTTTTGAAAAAGAGAAAAATACTTTGCTCCAAAGCTCCAACCGTTTGCAAGATTTGGAGGAACAATTGCAGCAAATCAAATTGAGTATCGGCGATAAGGAAAAGTCAAAAGATAAACTCATCGAGCAAAAAGGAAATTTACAGTCGCGCTTACAGAATTTTTCTAATGAGTTAACGGATGCACAAGCGACTTTTTCGCGTTTTGAAGGTGTCAATCTTAAGCCTTTAAATGCGACTATTTTAGATTTAATTCCTGAAAGCGACCGCAATTTTACTGCCAGTAATATTGACCGCGCCGAGCGACAAACGACCAAAGCAGCCAGTCAACAAAAAGATAAAAAATCGCGTGAATTGGCGACGACGGAACGTAAATTGAGTCTCGCGATGCAAAAATTCATCTCTCCAGGACAAGATATTCTCAATGAATATCCAGATTGGACAGCCGAAACGGTTGATTTTGTGGTTGATGTGAAATATTTGAGTAAGTTTGAAAATTTACATCAAAAAATCACTACTGAAGACCTACCCAAATATCAAAAACGCTTTAAAGACTGGCTCAATGAGCGCATGATTTTCGACATTGCTAACTTCAAAACAGCACTCGAAAATCAAGAATCACAAATCAAAGACAGCATCGACCAAATCAATTCATCCCTTTTAGAAATTGATTTTAATGCCGACCCAAAAACTTACATCCAACTCGATATCAGCAAAACGCGCGATATTTCCGTCCGTGACTTTAAGCAAATGATACGCGACGCGATGCCCGACCCTGCCAAATTAATCAAGGGCGACGAAAAAGAATTGGAAGCGAGTTTTAAGAAAATAAAACAGATAATCGAAGAGTTGGCGAGCAACGAAAACTGGCGTAAAAAAGTAACGGATGTTCGCAATTGGCTCGAATTTGCCGCCGACGAACGCTACCGCGATGACAATACACAGCGTCAATACTACGTAGACTCACAGTCGCTGTCGGGCGGTGAAAAAGCGAAATTAGCCTATACGATTTTAGCTTCGGCGATTGCTTATCAATTTGGTATCCGTAACGAAGGTCGTCGCGCGAAATCCTTCCGTTTTGCGGTGGTTGACGAGGCATTTTCTAAGGTTGACCCCGAAAATTCGGTTTACGCTATGGAACTCTTCAAGCAGTTGGATTTGCAACTAATGGTCGTCACGCCTCTGGATAAAATCAATCTTGCCGAGCCGTATATCAACTCTGTGCATTTTGTGCAAAATCGTGCGAAGCGAAATTCTGAAGTTTTTGATTTGCCAATGGAAGTGTATCAGTCGCGGAAGAAGGAATTTGGGGCGGAAGGAGAATAATTGAACGCAGAGTTACTTTATTGTTTTTATCTAAGGTCCAAAATCTAATATCTAACATCTTATAAGATGATAAGTCCAGAAGAAATAAAGAAAAAAGCCCTCCGCAAATACGCCGATTTTCTCCGCGCCGTAATTGCACGCGAGGCATTTTTCCCACTATCTATCAAAGGTAAAAAAGGTAGCGCAAATCAACCTTTAGAGATTTTATTTCCTTCACTCAAACTATTATTAGAAGGTGGAAAAGATAAGCAGGGATTTGGCTACGAAGTCTCCCTCAAAACGGTCAATACGCGACATGCGGGCGCGATTTCCATGCCCGATGATATTTATTTTGACAATATCGAAGACTATCTATGCTACATTGAAAAAGAAGCCGAATTTTCCCGCTTTCAGAAAATTGTCGTGCCTTCCCTCAAAGCATTGCCAGCCTTAAAAACTTGGGTAGAAAAACAGCCATTGCAAGCCATGAAGCATTTGGATATTTGGGCAGATTTGATGAAAGTTTGTCGATTTTTTGCCAAAAATCCCCTGCCAGACCTTTATATTCGAGATTTGCCGATTGAGGTCGCACCTACTTTTATTAAAGCCCAGCAGACCATTTTAGCTGACTTATTAAATGTAATCTTGACGAGTCAACATAAGAGAGACAGCCCTATTTTTGAAGAGAGATTTGGACTAAAATATGACGCGCCAACTGTACGAATGCGTTTATTGGATGCGAATTTGATAAAAGATTTTCCTGCTTTTGTGGAGGATATTAGTTTGCCGATTGGTCAATTTCAGCAAACGCAAACTTCGGCAGAGACGGCATTTCTCATTGAAGATAAAGATTGCTTTTTAGCCTTTCCTGAGCGTGCAAAAAGTGTGGCGATTTGGAGTGGGAGGCATTCTTTGAAAAACTTGCAAAAGTTAAGTTTTCTTCATAGCAAACACATTTTCTTTTGGGGTGATATTTCGCTCGCTGCTTTTGAAAAATTGGCGCAATTACGCACTGTTTTTTCGCAAGTACAGTCTTTATTGATGAATGAAAAAGTCTTCCATGATTTTAGTAAAAAAACTACGCGAAATGCTGTTGTGAAACCTGCGCTACACTTGTCTGGTTTGAATGCGGAAGAGAAGGCTTGTTATTTGTTTTTGCAAAATGCAGAGAAGGGAAATTGTCTAAAGCAGGAAGAAATTTCGCAGGCGTATTTGATACGAGAGACGGATATTTTTTTAAGAAGGAAATTTTGAGTAAGTTCGTAGAGAATTTTCAAAAAAATAATTATGAAAGACGATAAAAGTAAAGATTTGCAGTCTGCAAAACGTGACATAGAGAAGTTCATGAAAAAAATCTCTGAGCAGAATTTTGAAAGTGAAGAGGAGATGCAGGCATTTTTGAATAATACCATAGGCAAGAAATATGAGGAAGTTTTTCCCGAAGAAAATAAAAATTGGGAAGATATGAGTCCACAGGAGCAGGCTTTAGACTTAGTTGACCAAGCACAGTCCGCACAATCAAGGGATGAAATCATAAAATTAGCTGAAAAAGCCATTAAAATAGATTCCGATTGTTCCGAAGCCTATCAACTGCTCGGTGATTATAAAGCTACAGATGCTGCAAGCGCTACTCCTTGGTATAAAAAAGCTATGGAAGCTGCTCGTCGCACGATTGGAGAGGAAAATTTTGAAGAATATAGAGGGCATTTTTGGGGTTTTCACGAGACGCGACCTTATATGCGTGCGAAGCAATCTTACGCAGAAACTCTCGTTTACGCCGACAAGGATGAAGAAGCGGCTACTCAGTACAAGGAAATACTGGAGCTCAATCCTAATGATAATCAAGGTGTGCGCTATACTTATGGTTCTAATTTGATTTCTCTGGGGCGTTTTGAAGATTATGAGGCACTCTTAGAAATGTTTCCCGACGAAGCAGGCGCATCGTGGTTATTTAACAAGGCCTTATATACTTTTTTGAAAAAGGGCGCGAGTCAAGCCTCTGTTTCAGCTTTACTCAAGGCGCATGAGTCTAATGAGAATGTCCTTCCAATTTTGTCAGGGAAAGTGGATATGTCTCCTATGACTCCTTCTTATTATAGCCCTGGTGATGAAAATGAGGCGCAATATTACGTCAGAGAAAATGCAAAAGCGTGGATGAAATTTCCTAAAGCTTTACAGTTTTCGGCGGCAGTTTATGGGGATGGCTTGAAGAGACGGCGGATTCGTAGTCGGAATCGGAAGGTTAAGACGAAGAGGAGACGGTAGTTCTATATTTAGAGAAAATTAAAATAATATGTCAAAATCAATCACAAAAGAAATCAAAACAGAAGTCTTAGAAAAAGTTGCGGTCTTTAACAAAGAACACAAAACAACTTTTCAGATGAGTTTTCGTGGAAAGTTTGCCTATTTATCAAAAACAGAAAAAGGAAAAGGAAAGGGCAATGTCGCCAATGCGTTCTTACGTATATTGTCGCAAAAAATGGGTATTCCTATGAGCGAAATGCCTCAAGTCAACAATGCAGAAACCGTCGAAACCAAAATAGGACGGTTGAAATACAATGGCAAGATGGATAATTGGGATTTTGCAGTTTTTAGATATAGCCGCGAGATATATGATGCAGACGAGTGGATGTTTCCTGGCGCAGGAAAGCTTAATGGGACAATTGAAGGGGCTTTGCGAGCTGGGATTGAGATTTATCCGTGAGTGGGTTAAGCGCATCAATTGGTTTGACAATATCGTACTATAGGGTTTTCTCATAAAAAATATTTCTCTAAGAAAAAGCTGTGAGGATGTCGA
>CAZQTE010000332.1:0-6821 GCA_964595615.1 uncultured Saprospiraceae bacterium | reverse complement strand
GCATGGAGCTACGCTTGTAGACCTCTTCAAGGTCGCAATTCATAAAACTGCAAAAGTCTAAATTAAATTTGCCCATCTGTATAGGTAGCCTTCAGAGGCTGGGGGACTTATAAAACGAAATTTCAAATCCTCTAACATTCAATTTAAACACCCGCAAAAAAAAGAGCGCAACCATTAATAGTCGCGCTCTCAAATTATAATCATTAAGCTTTTGTAAGACAATGTGCTGTGTAGCCTTTCGGCTTAACGATTCTTAAAAAGGGTGTTCATGGAATAAAATATCTTTTGAGATTTTAGATGTTAGACTTTAGATATTAGACTATAAAATCTAAAATCCAATATCTAACATCCAATATCTTCTTATTCTTAAAGTACAATCAACTTACGAGTAGCTGTGAAACCTGCACTTTCTAAAGTGTAAGTCAATACGCCACTTGCATTTAAGTTGTTGATATCCAAAGTATTGTAACCTTTTGCAAAATCACCATTTGCTACTGTTATCACTTTACCCGTTACATCACGTACCGTTACAGTCGCTGCTGCTGCTGTTGGTAAATCAAAACTAATAGTTGTTGAACCATTAGCAACTGGGTTTGGTGTATTTTGGTACAAAGCGAAATCGTTTGCTGCTGTGTTGAATTCCAATTCTACATTCATAACTTCACCATTTGTATCATAAGCTTCTGCTTTAGTGATATTATTAGTCAAAGTCAATGCTTGGCTGATTTGTACGTCAGCAGTAGCTTTGAAAGTGATTGCGAATAATTGGTCGCCTGCTTTTTCGCCAGCCCAAGAAGTTGTAATTGCATTCGCAAATACACCGAAGTTTTCAGTCTCACCTGAGATTTCTTTAACTTCTAAATTATTGAAGTTTAAAGTAAATTGGTAACCCAATGCTTCAAAATCATTTGCTGTGAATTCTACTGTGTATTCTTGACCTGCGCTCAATTTTGCATCGTTCGCATTGATAATTAAGGTGTTTGCACCTCTCTCATCAGCACCATTATTCATAAAGCCATCCCAGCTTTCGTTTACATCACCAACTTTTACCGCCATGAAATCTACATTTGCATTTTCTTCGATATTGTTGATATTAACAACTGCAGGATAACCGTCAGTTAAGACCCAGTTAGTAGGGAATTCATAAGATGCATCAACAAATACCCAGCTAGTGTTATTAGCGAAAGACTCACTTAAGCCCAAGATCACTGTGCGAATAGCAACCAAATCAGCTGCTGTAATGCTACCATTGTTGTTAGCGTCTGCTGCAATCATTTTGTAAGGAGAACTCAATAATTCTGTAGACAAAATGTGCTTACGAATTTGTAAAAGGTCAAAAGTAGTTACACCTGCATCTGACTCTGTATCGTAAGAAGGAGCAATAGTTACATCAGTACCTGCTTCCACATTTAAAGCGAAAGCACCTGTCTCATCAGTAGAAACCATACCTTCATTGTTTACTTGAATCATTGCACCGTTAATTGCTGCATTATTTTCTGTGTGTAAAGCACCTGCGATTTCTGGACTTTCGTCTGGAACATCACCACCACCGTTACCACATACGTTTTGTACACTTTCGATGTTGATTGTTGTTTGACAAACATCTACATTTCCTGCCTCATCTTGGATGAATAAGAATACGTTTTGTGTACCCTCGTTATCACAAGTGAAATTAATATTCGTAGTAGAGCTAGCGAAATCGTTTGTGAAGTTTGATGTCAATGTTAAGTTAGATTGAGCTGTACAGTTATCAAAAGAACCTGCGTCAAAATCCGAAGACCATAATTCTAACATACCTTCGTCAATGGTACCGTCACCGTCTGTATCAACTGGCATTAACTCTGCAACCAATCCACCTACACAGTAAGGAGTTGGTGCTTTACCGTCACGTACTACGATTGGGTATTGGATAGTAGACTGGTTACCACAGTTGTCTGTAGAAGATACTGTTACTGTGTAGTTACCTGGAGTAACATCACTGTGATTTCTTCCTGTACCTACACCTGAAAGAGCATAAGTTGTCGTGATTGTTTCAGAACAGTCAGTAACTACAGCTTCTGGTAGTTCGATGCTACGGTCACAATCACCGTCTGTATCAGTTGAACCGTCAATTACATAATCTTGTGAACCTGGATTAGTAATTACAGGAGCAACATCATCTGTTACGATTACTTCTTGTTGATAAGAAACAATACCGTCACCTCCGTCTCTAAAACGACGCGTGCCAATAGTTACATCATCAGCATTATTTGTTCCATTATAAACACACCAGTTAATAGCTGTGAATGTGCGCAATACGCGGTAACATGCATCTGGTACAGTATTATAAACAACACTTTCTGTAGAAACTGCAATCAATTCACAGTCATCTTCAAATATTGTTGGTTCACCTAAATTTTCACCTTCTAACTCATCCATGTCTGGAGTACAAACTAAGTTGATATCAGCAGGGAAGCTAATATTCCAATCATTTAAATGAGTAATGTTAATTGTTTGAGAGCAAGATTGACCTGTATTTCCACTTGCATCGACTACAGACCAAGAACGCGAGATAGTACCTACTCCGCAAGAGTTAACATTGCGAGACCAATCTGTAGTTACAACTGCTGCACAGTTGTCTCCATAAGTAACATCACCAAAAGCATCAGTTAATACTGCTGGATTTAAGTCATTGTTAGCTTCTGCTAAATCTAATGCAGGACCAAAGTTTGAGAAGTAGTTTTCACAATCGATAGTAGTGTTTATTACATCTTGAATTTTGAAAGGCGCAAGATTGTCTTCCACTAATACACTAACCATACATTGGTTTGTATTACCAAAAAAGTCAGTTACTTGGAAAGCAACCATTACTTCATTTCCGATATCTGCACAACAAAAATCAACACTTGAACCAAATGTCGTATTTCCTGCGATAGAACATGCATCAGCCATACGACGTACGGTCATAGACGCAATACCACAGTTGTCATTAGAACCGTCATCAAAAGTCGCTGCTAATACTGTTGCTACGCCATTTGCTCCGATAGAAACTTGTGTAATTTCATCACAAACAGGTGTAGGAGATACATTATCTTCAACTTCAATAGTTACTGTCAATTCGCTCGTGTTTCCACAAGCATCTGTAGCTACATAAGTAATATCATGCATACCAATCTCTAAACCTGGAGAAGGAATTTGGTAATTATTATTTACAATATTAGCAGGACCAACAGGAGTAAAGACCTGAAGAGTTGTTGTACCACATGCATCTGAAAAAGATGGACTTGGTAAGAAAGAAACTGAACGACATGCTTGAGTCTCTGTAGCAGGTTGACTTGCGCTAACTGTTAAGTCTACAGTCGCAGCTATTGTAATCACAGGAGCTACATTATCTACTACTTTGATAATTTGAATATTGTCTTCTTCTCCTGGATCTTGAACGCCGTTCATATCTAAATCGTTGAAGTTAACAACAGTATTAGAACACCAGTCTAAAACAGTCCAAGTACGGATAATTTTGAATGTATTATCAGCAGCTTCACAGATAGTTAATACATCATCATCACTACTTGTCGCGTAGTTACAGTATAAACCTGCTGCAATACTAGGAACACCAGAACCTGTTGAAGATAAACAAGCACCTGTTTCTTCAGTCGCATCTAGTACATTTCCTAATGCTGGATTTACTACATAGCCACCACAAGTTAATGCTGTCGCACCAGTAATATTGTTGTTATTTGAGTAAGTAGAGCAGTACCAAGCGATATCTTCTGGGAAGTCAACGCCTTGAACGCGTTCGATTGTAATTTGCTGTGTACATGGGTCAGAAGTATTTCCTTCGCCGTCAATTGCAATATATGTACGTGTAATAACGACACCTGCACCACATTGGTCAGCTGTATTTGTACTTTCATCAACTAACTGAATAGTAGCACCTGTACAGTTGTCTTCTGCTGTTGGTAAAGGAACAAGAGCTGTATCATCTGCACTTTGAGTACAGTTGATAGTTACATCATTACAATCAGTTATTGCTGGTGCAGCTTTATCTTCGATAACAACTGTTCCCCAGCAAGTATTTCCGCCACCTTCGACGCTAATAGTATAAGATTGATTTAAATTGTAATCAGAACCTGCGATAGTTAATACACTTGGACCTGAAGCTAATTCTAAAGGACCATTTGATAAGGTAAGAGTGAAATCAGCATCAACACCTGCAACACAGTTGGTTAATGCATCTTCATAATTTTCAAGGATCATATCTGCACTGATTTCAACATCACAACTATTTGCAATAGCTGGGTTAGCTGAAACAGAGATATTCACGGCATCATTACACGCCAACGTACAGTTTTGAGCCTGTACAGTATTGACCATAAAAACGGTCATTAGGGACATAGCTGTCCATAAGAAATTTTTTACGAAAGTAAAATTCGTTTTTTTCATAAGATTATAATTTGTTAATGCTGCTCTTGCAAACTAACTGATAGTGTTTCTTCAGGCTGCTTTTAAGAGACTGTTGTGTTGTAAAAAAAAATTAGAGATTTAGAAAAAATTGTTCTTTGATAAAACTGTTTTGAAGAGTTTTTCAAAAAATCAATATAAAGATGTGTGTAAGTACTGATGTGTAAGAATGTAAGACATTAACAAGAGTGCTTTCAATAAAAAAATGATTATTTTAGCACTTTAAAATTTATTCAAAATTAAGTACGTGACATTGTTTATGTGGATAAATTTGACAGAGAGATTTTTTTGATAGTTTTCTTCAAAAAATCGTTGCATAGCCGTAGTTACGGAACTATTTTTTGGAGGAAAATAGCGGAAAAATATCCTGTCAAAATGTCCAGATAAATAGTGTTACGTATTTAAGTTAAGGAAATAGGAAAAATGTGTTTGTTCAAAAAAAACTTTTAGCTCAGATGGATTAAGTCTAAGCTTTTCTTTTAATCGGTTGGCGGAATGTCAATGAACTATACATATTAATTTTTTAATATGTGTTTGAGAGTAAAACGGGAGTGTTTTAAAATGGTTACGATATATTTTAAATTTTAATAATATTTATTTTTTGTTCTCTCATTAATCTATCTTTGGTCATTAGTGAAAATGGTTGATATGTATCTTTTACTCAAAAGTTGACTTTGAGTCACCACGTGAGCATCCACCATTTTAACCCATTACCAGAAATTGATAGATTTGACGCAGGAGTATGCACCCAAAGCGACTTTAATTTTATTAGCTGCTCCCGCTGCTGTTAAGTAGCACACGTTATTTATTTCGGAAAATTTGAGAATGAGATTTTTTTGCATATTTTCTTCAAAAAATCAGTGCATAGCCAAGCTACGGACTTACTTTTTGGGAGGAAATAGGCGGGAAAATATCTTGTCAAATTACCGAAATAAATAGGGGGTGCTACTTAATTATTATCCAAAAATTGGAATGAATCATCATCTGCATTGTCATTATATCAAGGAGGCAGATAAATTGAAATAAATCAATTCTCCTAGTCTTCTTCCCAAACATTTTCCGACCTTCGGCGTTCGGAATTTAGAGTTCATCAAAATTAAAATTCAAGAATGTCCAATACGCAAATTAAATTAGCAAAACGCCCAGTCGGATTACCAACGGCTGATACTTTTAATATCGAAAAAAATCCAATTCCTATTCCAGCAGAAGGGGAGGTTCTATTAAAAACAAAATTTATTTCTCTCGACCCTGCTATGCGTGGTTGGATGAATGATGCACGTTCATATATTCCGCCAGTAGGTATTGGGGAGGTGATGCGTGCGGGTACGGTAGGAGAGGTTGTTGAGTCTAAACATGCAAAATATAAAGTCGGTGATATTTTAGTCGGTAATGCTGGCGTACAAGAATACATCACGACAGATGGACGTGGTTATCATGCAGTTGACCCAAGATTGGCACCTTTACCAGTCTTTTTGGGTACTCTCGGAATGCCTGGTTTTACAGGATATTTTGGATTGACTCGTATCGGTGAACCTAAGGCAGGGGAGACGGTATTGGTGTCTGGCGCTGCGGGTGCGGTTGGTTCTATTGTTGGTCAAATTGCGAAGATAAAAGGTTGTCGTGTTGTCGGTATCGCTGGTGGAAAGAAGAAATGTGATTATGTTGTAAATGAGCTTGGATTTGATGCCTGTATTGATTACAAAGCTGGCAATTTGCGTGCAGATTTAAAGGCTGCTTGTCCTGACCGTATTGATGTTTATTTTGATAATGTGGGTGGTGAAATTTTAGATTTAGCCCTGGCGCGTTTGAATATGCATGCGCGTATCATCATTTGCGGAGCGATTTCACAATACAATAATACTACACCAGTAAAAGGTCCAGCTAACTATCTTTCTTTATTGGTGAGTCGTGCAAAAATGCAAGGTATGGTTGTTTTTGATTATGCTAAAGATTATGGTATTGCTGCGCAAGAAATGGCGGGCTGGATGCAAGAAGGTAAGTTGAAAAGTCGCGAAGATGTGTATGAGGGGATTGAAAATTTCCATGAAACTTTCTTACGTCTTTTTAGTGGGGATAAAATGGGGAAATTGGTGTTGAAAGTGTGATGGGGAAGTACGAAGTACGATTTACGAAGTACGACTGCTCTGATTTGGGGGCGCTTAAGATAATATGAGTCATCCCGAATTTTATAACAA
The DNA here is from genome assembly GCA_964595615.1 of uncultured Saprospiraceae bacterium. GTDB lineage: Bacteria > Bacteroidota > Bacteroidia > Chitinophagales > Saprospiraceae > JAHDCG01. The sequence continues at coordinate 186 of CAZQTE010000332.1, read as the reverse complement.
GGTGTTTTCGGTGTAAAAAAGGCACCTAAAGGTGCTCCGATTGGGGTTTTAGCCCCTAAGTTTTTCCTTTAGGCGAGCGAAAGCGAGCCGCAATTGCTGTAAAAAGAGAAATCCCGAACTTTCAAGTGAAAATTCGGGATGACTCATATTTTTATACTACAAATGTGGAACAAGTCCCACTTCGTA
>CAZQTE010000331.1:1177-6844 GCA_964595615.1 uncultured Saprospiraceae bacterium | reverse complement strand
TAACCAATAACCAATAACCAATAACCAATAACCAATAACCAATAACCAATAACTAAAAAAGAATAACCTTCTTCTTCTTCATTTCCAAAGAAAGATAAGTCTCAATTCTCGCTATATTTGGAACATCAAAAAGTTTATCCATAACAAACTCTTTGTATCTATCCATATCTTCCAATTGAATTTTGATAATAAAGTCAGCCCTTCCTGTCACATAATGACACTCGGAAACCTCAGGCAAAAGCAAGATTTTTTCCTCAAATTCCTTTACCAAAACTTTAGAATGGTCTTTCAGAGAAATATGCGCAAAAGCATATAGTTTCTTACCTATTATTTCAGAATTAACCACAACTGTATAATGGTCAATCACTCCACTACGTTCCATTTTTTTGATGCGCTCAAAAATTGGAGTAGAAGAAAGATTGAGTCTATTCGACATTTCTTTAACAGTTATACGACCATTTTCTTGAAGAAGGGAAAGTATTTTTTTATCAGTTGCATCCATAAAACAGAAAATTTCTCTTTAAAAGCAATGTTTGAATTGCGAATTATTGTTTTCGACTACAAAATTAAAATAAAATATTCTTTTCCTCTGAAAAATGAATGTGTAGTGGTAAATAAGATTGTTTTTTGTATTTTTGCAGAACTATTTACCCTTCCACATATTTCCGTAACACTATCGAAAACATCCGTAGAAAACAATAGGCTGAAAGAAAAAAATGACTTAGTTCAAGTCATTTTTTCTTTCGCTTTTAAGAGATTTAACCGACAAATATGACTACCACCACCACCACAAAAGTCAGCAAAATTACTTTGCGCGAAGCCTTCCGTTTATTATGTACAGAAATTGCAATGGTCAATTTGTATGAAGACCGTTTCAAAGAAGTTTCCAAATACGTACATGCCACAGCACGCGGTCATGAAATCATTCAAATCTCCGCAGGTTTACAGCTTTTACCACAAGATTTTGCCTTTCCTTATTATCGGGACGATGCGATGTTGTTGAGTATTGGGATGAAGCCGTACGACTTGATGTTGCAGTTGTTAGCAAAGAAAGACGACCCTTTTTCAGGAGGTAGAACTTACTATGCTCACCCGAGTTTAAAGGATGATGACAAGCCAAAAATCCCGCACCAATCCAGCGCAACCGGCATGCAAGCTATTCCCGCAACTGGCGCAGCAATGGGATTACAATACAAAGAACAACAAGGAATTGCAGATGATTTTGGGAAAAATGCGCCGATAGTTCTATGTTCCCTCGGCGATGCTTGTGTGACGGAAGGAGAAATTTCTGAAGCCTTTCAAATGGCAGCTTTGCGTCAATTACCCATCTTATATTTAGTGCAAGATAATGAGTGGGACATCTCTGCCCATGCCGACGAAATTCGCGCTCAAGATGCCTATGAATACGCCGCAGGATTTAAAGGATTAGAGGCTGTAAGTATTGACGGTACTGACTTTTTAGAGTCTTATACTACCTTGAAAAAAGTTATCAAAACTATTCGTACCGAACGCCGTCCAATCCTCGTTCACGCCAGAGTTCCACTATTGAATCATCACACTTCAGGTGTACGTATGGAATGGTATCGCGATGATTTAGAAGAAGCTAGACAGCGCGACCCGTATCCAGTATTACGCGGACAAATGTTGGAGGCAGGTTTTACAGAAAAGGAATTAGATAAAATCGAAGCCAAGGCAAAAAAGACCGTTGCAGAAGATTTAGACCGCGCATTCACCATGCCAGACCCAACTGAAGAAGACCTGTTCACAAACGCATTTGCACCAACAACTGTTACTGAAGAAGTCGGTGAGCGAAGCCCCGCAGGCGCAGAAAAAACAGTTATGGTAGATAGCGCCTTACACGCTGTCGAAGAAATCTTAGCCGAAGACAAAGCAGCTTTATTATATGGTCAAGATGTCGGCATCAGACTCGGCGGTGTTTTCCGTGAGGCGGCAACATTAGCCGAAAAATTTGGTACAGACCGCGTTTTCAACACACCAATTCAAGAAGCATTTATCATTGGCAGCACCGTCGGAATGTCTGCCGTCGGATTAAAACCAATCGTCGAAGTTCAATTTGCCGACTACATTTTCCCTGGCATCAACCAACTTTTCACAGAAGTTAGCCGGTCATGTTACTTAACCAATGGAAAATATCCCGTCAGCATGGTATTGCGCGTTCCAATCGGCGCGTACGGCAGCGGTGGACCTTATCATTCTTCTTCCGTAGAAACAATTGTCTCCAATATCAAAGGTCTTAAAATCGCTTACCCAAGCACTGGTGCAGACATGAAAGGCTTGATGAAAGCCGCACAATTAGACCCAAATCCAGTTGTTATTTTTGAGCACAAAGGATTATATTGGTCAAAAGTTCCTGGTACAAGTGCTGCAAAAACTGTCGAACCATCTGCTGATTACGTTCTCCCTTTTGGAAAAGCAAATATTTTACAAAATGCTGATAATGAGAAAGTTGAGAATGGTGAAAGCATGACCGTTATCACTTACGGAATGGGCGTTCACTGGGCATTAAATGCTTCAAAATCATACAAAGGACAAGTTGAAATTCTCGACTTACGTACTTTACATCCATTAGACGAGGCAGCAATTTTTGCCTCAGTCAACAAGCATGGAAGATGTTTGGTTTTGACCGAAGAATGCGTTGGAAATTCTTTCGCGCGCAACTTAAGCGGCTTGATTTCTGAAAAATGCTTTAAATCTTTAGATGCACCAGTCATGACTTTGGGGGCAGAAAGTATGCCTGCTATTCCTTTGAATTCTGTTTTGGAGGCGGCGATGTTGCCTTCAGCGGAGAAGGTGGCGGTGAAAATGGGGGAGATATTAGCGTTTTAGAAATACGATTTAGAAACAATAATTTTTTTCACCGCAAAGACGGAGAGGCGCAGAGGAAAACTTCTAAAAACTCTGCGTCTTAGCGTCTTTGCGGTAAAAAATCTCCTCTCGCAAACTCTTTCCACTTCTCGACATTCTCAATAAAACAACTATCTTTGGACTTCAAAGAATAAGACCAAAAATAAAAGATTTTAATGAACTATAACCAATTAGCAGAAACATTAGATACCGCTGCACTAACCGCCAATTCTATTTCACAATTATCTGAAAATCAGTCTTTTAATCTCGATGAAGCGTATGCGATTCAGAGTATTTCTATCATGCGTCGCTACATTAGAGGAGAAAGGCGTGTGGGTTTGAAATTAGGTTTTACTAGTAAAGCCAAAATGGAACAAATGGGCGTTCACGACATGATATGGGGCAGATTGACGGATGAGATGTATTATTCCAATGGCGCAGACCTCCTAAAAAGCAATTATATACATCCACGTGCCGAGCCAGAAATCGCCTTCTCTGTTTCCAAAAAGATAGATGAGATGGTTACGCTTGACAATGCTTTAGATTACATCGAAGCTGTTTCTGTAGCTATTGAAATTATTGATTCTCGCTACCAAAATTTCAAATTCTCCTTAGAAGATGTTGTCGCGGATAATTGTTCTTCCGCAGGTTTTGTACACGGAGATTGGATGCCAGCTAATACGAAAATTCAAGATATTGCCATGTCCTTAAGTGTCAATGGAAAAGCCGTTCACAAAGGAAACAGCAACGCAATTTTAGGTAATCCATTAGAATCTTTCGTAGCTGCTGCCAGATTAGCCAAAGAAAACGGCGAAATCTTAGAAAAAGGAGACATCATCCTCGCAGGCGCAGCAACACCAGCCGTTTATATCGAAACAGGACAAAAAATAGAAGCAAGTGCCGAAGGATTAGGTAAGGTAAGTTTGAATATCAAATAGGCTAAGGCAGCCTTCCAACTACCAACCACCAACTAACAACTAATTAAGGATGGAAGAAGAAAAGAAATACAGCACGATACATTATCAAAATTATCTTGGATTAGACAAAATCTTAGATGCGCAAAACCTACGTAGTGCGGCATTAGATGAAGAACCTGCACACGAAGAAATGCTGTTTATCATTACGCATCAAGCATACGAACTCTGGTTTAAGCAACTCATCCACGAATTGCAATCTGTTCTCAAAATGTTCCAAACCAATGATGTTGACGAACGCAATATTGGAACAGCAATAGGCAGATTAGAGCGCACAAGAGAAATTCTCAAATTATTAGTTCAACAAATAGGTATCATGGAGACTATGACACCATTGGACTTTCTTGATTTCCGCAATCATTTATTCCCAGCATCAGGTTTTCAAAGCTATCAATTTAGGATGATAGAAAATCTTTTAGGTTTGAAAGAAGAGGGGAGAATGACCTATAACGGTTGTCCATATTTCTCTGTTTTTGATGAAAGCAAGCAAAAATCATTACGCGAAGTCTCGGGCAAAGACACTCTTTTCGACTCCATTCAAAGTTGGTTAGAACGTACACCTTTCTTAAAAACACGCAGCTTTAAATTTTTAGAAGCCTATAAAGAAGCGGTCAACCGAATGCTAAATCGCGAGCGAGAAGCAATCAAAGCCTCCGAATATTTAGACGCGTCCGAAACAGAAATGCGTCTCCAAATGCTCGGCAATACAGATACTTATTTCCAGTCCGTATTCCAAAAAAGCGAGCATGTCAAACTACAACACGAAGGCAAAATCCGCTTAAGTTACGAAGCAACTTTAGCCGCTTTATTCATCAATTTATACCGCGACGAACCCATTTTGCATTTACCATTCCGCTTACTAACCTGCTTCATCGAAATCGATGCAGAGCTAACCAACTGGCGCTACAGACATGCACAAATGGTACAAAGAATGCTCGGTAACAAAATCGGAACAGGAGGTTCATCAGGACATTCGTACTTGCTCTCCACAGCAGTTAAACACCCGATATTCAAGGACTTACACAATATTTCAACTTTACTCATCCCAAGGTCAGAACTACCCGATTTGCCCGAGGAGTTGACTAAGGAATTGGGTTATCACTATACGCATTTGCATCGGTGGTAGTAATTTAGGTGAGAGGTGAGAGGTGGTGAACAAGCCAGAACAGAAAATCTGTCCTAATCCGCGTTCCCGCCAAATATTAATAGAAGAGAAGTAACAATTAAAATCAAGGTCAGGGCTGCCGTCAACCGTCAACCGTCAACCGCCAACCGTCAAAATCATGCGCATCAACGGACATTCACATTTGCTTCCATATCCAGAGCAAATTCCGAGTTTTATGAAGGAAAAAGAAATTTTCTGGATAGACGACGACCGCAAGTTTATGCTTCAGAAAAACTGGAAGCGTCCCGTCACTGATTCCAGTTTCTTTTTAAATGAGAAATTGGAGTGGATGGACAGAAATAATATAGACCATGCCGTGGTCTTGAATTTATCACAGTTATATGGAAACGGTTTGCGCCTTGAAGAAATGAAGAAAGTACTGCGCTTTCAGAATGATTTCAACGCAAAAGTGCAGCACGACCACCCAGACAAATTTACCTGTGGATTTGTGGTGCATTCTGCCTTTATTCGTGGTGCATTGTGGGAAATAGAGCGATGTGTCGAGATGTTGGGCTTGCGTGTTTTGTGCTTGCCTACACATTATATGGACTCCATTGGAACATGGCGTTCTATATTTGACAAAGAAATTGAGCCAATTTTAGAATTGGCAAATAAGTACAAATTAGCAATCGAAGTCCACCCATACGACGGCGAAAAATTCAT
>CAZQTE010000331.1:0-1077 GCA_964595615.1 uncultured Saprospiraceae bacterium | reverse complement strand
GGACATCCAAATATTTTCTTTGATACTTTAGTGCATGACACTGACTCTCTGGAACTTATGACACGCCGACAAGGAACAGACCAGATTTTGATTGGTTTAGATGACCCTTATCCATTGGGAGAAATGGAGTCCGAAAATCAGTCGTCTTATCCTGGGAAAATATTGGATTTGGCAGTAGATAGAAAGATTATTACCAAAGAGCAACAAGATGAGATGTGGAGTGAAAATGTGTTGCGATGGTTGGGAGGGGATTATGCGGATGATTTGCGGAAACGGCTTTCTTAAATTCTACCTAATATGCCATATTTTCAAAATATGGCATATTTCAATCAGACCTAATTTTTATCAAAAACAATGATAAAAAAACTCAAAATAATATCAAATTCACTCTTAAAAGCCTACAAAGCCGAACTCAAATTCGACCTTGCAGCTAAGCTTTTGTCAAAGGCAAAAGAAGAGCTACCATTTGATTATTTTGACTATCACAATTCCGTTTCTTCCGTTTATTCTTCCATGACCGAAGGAGAACCGATAGAGGCAGATAGCTATTTGAAACATAAATTTCTCAAAGTAAAATACGAGCCAGACTATACAAAAAGAACAGATGATTTGAATGCTGCTTACGCATTCATGCAAGAGAAAAAACTTAATGCAAAAAATGTTCTAAAAGCGCACAAACTATTGAGTAAGAACTTGTTGTCGAAGAGTCAGCGTGGTAGAATTCGAGTTAATCCGATGTTTGTTTTAGATGAAAAAGATAGAATAGAATACGTGGCGTGCGCACCGAATGAAGTGAAGTCAGAATGGGAAAAGCTATTTAAAGATATTAAAAAACTCTTGAAACGAGATTTAGAAATAAAAGAAGTATTCTACTATGCAGCTTTTATTCATTTAGTTTTTCTTAAAATACATCCCATGTCTGATGGTAATGGAAGGACGGCGCGTCTGATAGAAAAATGGTTTTTGAAAGAGAAATTGGGGACGCAAGCTATTGCGGTTAATTTAGAGAAAAATTACTATCAAAATAAGCCAGATTATTATCGAAATATCCGTCAGATTGGATTAGAATACGAGACT
>CAZQTE010000330.1:0-6907 GCA_964595615.1 uncultured Saprospiraceae bacterium | reverse complement strand
TTAAAAAGCTGTTCTATTCAATATTAACAAAGCCGATTTCGTTCACACGAAATCGGCTTTGTTCTTTATTTTTTCTTTTTACGATGTACTTGCGAATACCATCCACTCCCCTCTCCACTACGTTCCAACTCTTCATTTATCGTCACAGCTTCTACTATAATTTCAGCGACTGCATCTTGATACAATTCTTCTAAAGAGTTAATTTGTAAGCCACGTACATACTTACGATTTTTGTCTTGTAGTAGACCTTGCTCATTAGAAAATAGTTTTCCATGCACAAAACAAATTTCTATTCCTCCATTTTTTTGTGGGTTCAGATAACACATGTGCTTGACATACTCGTAATAAGGAACTTTCCACTTAATAGAAGATTTTATCTGTGGTACTAATGATTCTATTAGATTGTGTGCGCCCTCTATTAGTTCGGCCTGCTTAGGGTTTTCAAGATTAAAAATGTAGTCTTCAATAGTCATTGTGCTCCAGTTTTATTTTTAGACTTGCTAGTTTATAAAAAAACCAATCCTTCTGCGCCTCAAGGTACAAAAGAATCGGTTTTCTAACATCAAAACAATCGTGTGGAGTTTTACACAGGTTTAGTTTCACTAATCATCAAAATCAATTTCCCGAAGGCAATTTATTCTGTTGTAAAAAAGTTCCTAATACATTACCATCATTAGTTTGAGGTAAGACTGCAATTTCTACATTAGAAGCCAATTCCTTATTTACTAAGAAGGAAGCATAAACGGGATTTTGCGTACAGATTTGAGCGAAATCTATTTGTTTAGTCAACTCCACTTTATCCATTTTCAGTTGTTTGTCCACATCAATCTGCATCAAATCGCGTTTGTGTTGTGCATCAACAACTTTCAAACTACGCACTTTATCACGTTCGGCATTTGCTAAAAGACGTACACGTTCAGCTTCAGCTTTTGCCATTTTTCTATCTTTTTGTGCTTCTGTTTCTGCTTTTGCCAATTCTATTTTACGACGACTTTCTTCTGTTTTTGCTTGTATTTTTTGGAGTTCCCCTTCCGCCCTTGCTTTGGCGATAGAGACTTCTCCATCGGCGGCAGCTTTCTTTTTATTAGCTTCTGCTTTTTCAATATCAACTATATTTTGTTGGCGAATACGTTCTAATTCTTGTCTCTGTAAACCAACTTGTTCCATTGCCGAAGTGTAGCTATTTGGGAAAGTAATCTCTGATAAAATAACTTCTTTCATTGTAATACCTTGTTCTCCAACTTGCTCAATAATAGATTGCTTAACAGTGGCGATATACTCAATACGTTGTTCAGAAAAAACACTGTCAACACTAGCAAAGTCATTTGAAATCTTCTTAACTGCTTCTTGCGTTCTCGGAAACAACACCGCATTATTAAAAGTATCCACAGAAATATATTGACTATAAAATAGAGCAGGGTCATTAATTTTCCAGCGTAGAGAGATATTCAGATTAAGTGGGACACCGTCACCAAGACGGACTTGATGATAGGTAGACTGAAATATCTGGTCAGATTTTGCTTCGCGGGGAATGGATTTCCCGCAAGAAATAAGAGAAACGGTAAATAATAGGAAAAGACCTAAGTAAAGATTTTGACTTTGCATAATGTATTGATTTTGAAATGAATAATAATTTCTAACAATACAAAAATGAGAAAGTCACTAGATAAAAAAACGTAATTTGAGTATGCGTAGCCGTTTATTGAGTAAACGTAATGAGAAAGAGTAAATGGACTAATCAGATAGGTCAATATTAGTATAAGCTGGTGTATATCCTGCGAAAATACCAAAACCATTTTCGATATTATTATACAAAACAACAGGACCACTAATCGCATCAAATCCAGACTGAACCCGAACTTGGCGAACTAAGGAAGAATGATATAAGTAATAATCTTTAGAAGTATTTCTTACTTCCACTATAAAATCACCTAACTCTTGTGATTGTGGATTATATAAAATCTCTCCTTCAAATGTAAAAGTCCCTGTAGACCCATCAAAATTATCATCACGAATTAAAACACCCTTATTATCAATATAAGGTAAGACTTCTTGATTATTATTTTGCAAATTGAAAGGTAAAGGTCCCTCTAGAATTTCCTCTTTATCAGGCGAGACTACTCCTTCTGCACTAAAACGCAAAAGGTTTACTACTTGATACAAATTGAGGTGGTAGTAATTATCTATCCCTGCCCAATCGTCTATCTCCAAGTTAAGAGTATAATTAACTTGTCTAAATCCATTAGTTGTTGTGACTTCTGTCGTAGAAATCGAGGTCCGCGTTTCAGAAGCTACCGCAGGAATATACGCTTCAGCAGTTACTGGTGTAAAGTTAGGCGCTGATACTTCTAACTTATAAGTCTCACCAGCAGACAAACGAAAATTTTCTGCTTCATAATAAGGTTGTAGTCCCAAAGCTGCGTCTGTAGCACTGACTGGATGGTATGTTAATCTTTCCAAAAATTGTGTACCTGTGTACAATTCAACTACAGCATCAGGCACATAAATTAAGGTATCTGCTGTAGCAGCCAATGCTGACTCTGTACGAGTTACAGTCACTCGCATGACAGAGTCTCTTGAAAAAAATCCGCCACCACTTAGTGTATGACCTTCTTCTTTACCACTAAAATTACTGATAATAACTAATTTGGAAGGAATCGTAGGGACATCAATCTTTACTTCTTTCTCACAAGCGGAAAAAAGACATAAAAAAGAAAGGAATATGATGAAATAACGAATCATATCTGCAAATATACGAAATTTGAAGGATAATGTGCGGAGTATTTTTCCCTACACTATGTAGACTTCCCAAATTGATATATTTTTCAGAACAAAAAATAGGGAAACTCTAACTATTCATCATTTTTACCAAAGAACAGTTTATATTTGCCCTGACAAATTACAAACAGTAATTTAAACAACACACTATTTGCTTTAGCAAGCCTTGACCAAAAGAATAACCAAATCGAAAAGACCGACCAAGAACTACTAAAACTGTTAGAAACTGACCGAGACAAAGCTATTGAGTTGCTTTTCCGACAGTATTACAGCCTTGTCACTTACGCAGTGTATCGAGTGTTGCCTGACCGTGCTGTAGCGGAAGATTTGGCACAAGAGGTCTTTTTTGATTTGTGGCGTAAGAGAGAAAAGTTAAATATTACAACATCCTTAAAAGCTTACTTAAGACGTGCCGCTGTTAATCGTACACTCAATTATATTCGAGATAAGAAGATGAATTTTGAGGATGAGGAAAAAATTCCAGAACTCAGAAGTAATGCAGCCACTGTTTTTCAAAAATTAGAAGCAGAAGAGTTACAGGAAAGAATAAATGAAGCGGTGGACTCTTTACCCGAACGCTGTCGCGCTATTTTTTCTCTTAGTCGTTTTGAGGAAATGTCTTATAAAGAAATCGCAACGAAGCTAGATATTTCTGTAAAAACAGTCGAAAATCAAATTTCTAAAGCGCTCTCTATTATGCGTACCGCTTTAGGTCCTTTTATGAAAAAGTAAGTAATGAAAGCTAGCGTCGAAACAACTTTTATAGATTTTGAAGACCGTAGAATTCCTGCTAAAATTTATCGGGAACGACGCAAAAATGTACGCTTTTCAATAGGTAAAAAGTATGCTATTTGTCGAATGCCTACCATGATGCTTCCTTTAGAGCAAGCTAATCAAATCAAACGTTTTGAAGAATGGGTGATTAAACACTTTTCTAAAAACGAACGTATCCAATCTAATTATTTTGGTAAAGATTATAAAGACGGCGACCTTTTAAAAGTTGGCGAACGAGAATATATTATTCGCCTCATCCCTTCTCAAAAAAAGATGCACCACGCCAAATTAAAAGGAAATGAGATATTCTTAGAAATTGCCAAAGATACTCCGGAAAATAAAGTAAAAGCGATACGTCATTTACTCAGTCGAGTCGTAGCTAAAGATTTTCTTCCTGAAATAACAAAGAAAGTCGACACTTGGAATGATGCACATTTCCAAAAAGATTTAACAGGAATTTTTCTAAAGTATAATACTACAAACTGGGGAAGTTGCAGCACACGCGGTAATGTTAACTTATCTACTCGCCTACTCTTTGCACCTAATGACGTGATTGATTATGTCATTGTACATGAATTGTCACACTTAATTGAGATGAATCATTCTGACCGATTTTGGAAAATAGTTAGTGATATTATGCCCGATTATCGTGAAAAAGAAATTTGGCTAAAAAAGAATGGACATTTGTGTAATTTTTAGACAGAAACACAATTTTTTAGCAAAGCTCTCTTTTCATATCCTTAAAAGTATTATTTTGGCGTATAAAATACACAGCCATGCAAAAAACACACTACAATTATCGGGTATCATTTCTAGCATTTCTTTTATTTTTTTTATGGAATGAATCCTCTGCTCAATATGCAACTAACGGAACAGCGACCCAAACAGGTGCAGATTGTTATCGCTTAACGGCGAATACAACCACTCAGGCAGGTTCTATTTTCAATACAACTCCTGTAGATTTCACCGCAGACTTCTCAGTAAGTGGAATTATGAATTTTGGTAACAATGATGGCGGTGCCGACGGAATGACTTTTATACTTACCAATTCGACCACGGCACTAGGAACAGGTGGAGGAGATATAGGGTATGGGGGAATTTTAGCATCTGTAATTATTGAATTTGATACTTGGCAAAATACAGACAAAGGCGACCCTGTACAAGACCACATGGGTATAGTATCTGCTGGACAATCTACCCATACAGGAATAACTTCTCTGACTGCGCCAGTCACTCTTTCTAATTTAGAAAATGGTCAAGATCGTTGCTTTACGATTTCTTGGTCTGCGGCTACTCAAACTCTATCTGCGGCAATCGATGGTAGTACAATATCTTTTACTGGTAATATTCCTCTCTTATTTTTCAATAGTATCCCAGAGGTCTTTTTTGGTTTTACTGCGAGTACAGGTGGTGCGTCAAATGAACATACTATTTGCTTCGAAGAACCTACTTTAGTTCCTATGCAAGACCAACAAATATGTCAAGGTGAAAGTGTAGAATTACAGGCAGACCCCAATGGAAATTCCTTTACTTGGACACCTAATTCTACCCTCTCAGCATTAAACATTTCAAATCCAACAGCTAGTCCAACTACAACAACATTGTATGATGTTACTGTTGGTTTTGATTGTGGCAGTCCTGTTGTTGATGATGTTTTGGTAACAGTTCTTCCAGCACCGCCAGCAGTTGCATTAAATAATTCTCCATTATGCCCAGATGCGACTTTAGAATTAACTGCAGCTGGTGCAGGCAGCTACTCTTGGACAGGTCCAGATGGTTTTACATCTAATTTACAAAATCCCACTATCACAAATGTAACGGCAGCCAACGCTGGTGATTATACAGTAGAGATAGAAGGTGCAAATGGCTGTGTAGCTTCTGCTACTACAACAGTAATTGTTTTGCCATCAACTGTTATTATTTTGCCACAACCTCCTCTCTGCCAAAATGAAATGCAAGTACAATTTGATGCAATTCCAGCAGGAGGAACTTGGGGTGGTGTCGCAGATGCTAATGGTTTTGTTTATCCAAATACTTTAAGTCAAGGAATGCATACCATTACCTATTCAGCTACAGACGGCAGTGGCTGTCAAGGAATGGATGAAATAATGATTGAAGTATTGCCAGCAGAGACGATTGATATTACTTCTCCTACTGAGTTTTGTGTAACAGAAACATTGTCTACAATAACAGCCACACCAGCAGGAGGAACCTGGGGAGGAGTAGCCAATGTATTTGGCGAGGTAAATCCGCAATCATTAGGCGAAGGAATGCATACGGTTACTTACTCCATTGGAAGTGCTAACTGTAGTTCTGATACAAGTTTTATGATAGAGGTAGTTGAACAAGCTAATGTTATCATTATGACCGACGCCCCATACTGTACGGATGCAGGCATTCAAACTTTGACGACAAATGAACCGGGAGGTACTTGGGGCGGTGTAGCAAATGCAGCGGGTCAAATTAATCCTATGATATTAGGAGAAGGTTCATTTGAGGTTACTTATACGACAAGTGGCGGCTGTCCTGGTACTGGTCAATTTTTTGTAGATATAAATCCCCTTCCAACAGCTACATTTGAACAAGGAGGAAGTTTCTGTACAGGAAGTGATTTTCCTTTAGAAATAAATACAACTGGTGCTTCTCCAATAAGTGTTAGTTATACTATTGACGATGTTGCACAAACGGATTTAAGTTTAAATGCAGGAACAACAACAATAAATGTAACAACAGCTGGAGTTTATGAAATTACAGCAATCTCAGATACAAATGATTGTGAAGGAATAGGTTCAAGTTCTATTGAAATTATGGAAGTTGGCGCACCTCAACTAGTTTCACTTGAAGCCAATTGTAATGCGGCTCAAACAGATTATCAAGTTACTTTTGAAATCAGCGGTGGCGACCCTTCAACATATATGGTAAATAGCGCTATAGGAGGTTCTCTTTCGACAAGTGCTCCCTACATTTTCACAAGTGACTTAATTCCTTCTGGAGATAATTATACCTTTTTGGTATCAGATGCAAATCAATGTGATGTTCTAGAACTAACGGGGAGTTTTACCTGTCAATGTTTAGCTACGACAGGAATGGACAATGCCGAAATCTGTGAAGGAGAGTCCATTTTATTAGCAGGAGAAATGCAGACTACGAATGGGATGTATATCGATACTTTGATAAACTCTAATGGTTGTGATAGTATTTTGACGACTACATTAACTATACTTGAAACGGATACCATTTTCTTACCCGATGCTTTCACCTGTAATCCTGATGATGTAGGTACGTTCATGGATAGTTACACAAATGAAGCAGGCTGTGATAGCACTGAAATTGTAAATGTCATCCTTTCCAATTC
>CAZQTE010000329.1:0-6917 GCA_964595615.1 uncultured Saprospiraceae bacterium | reverse complement strand
CATTTGTTGGATGAGGGATTGGTGGAGAAGGTGGAGGGGAAGTTGGTTTGGGTTTAAACGTTAAATTTTGAAAAAATATCGTCTTTCTTTCTTTCTTTCTTTCTTAATATTACACTTCAACCATATTTTAAAACTTCGAAAAGGTGAAATGTCAAAACAAAATGGCGCACCTTTTTGCTAATTCATTTATCATGAAAAAAATTAAAAAGAGTATCAAGGATTTGAAGAATGTTAAGAATCTATCGACTACAGAGGCTAAGGCTGTGAAGGGTGGGTTTATTATTGTTGAGGATTTAGTAGATGGCTAAGATTACCATTCTTTATTAAGAATAGAGCGCATTTTCTTAATTGAAAGTGCGCTATTTTTTATTCGAGTTCTGTTATCTTTTCGAGTAGCCAAGGGCGATTAGCGAGGTTTTTCTTTTCTTTAATTTCTTCTTTTAAGGAGGCTAATGTTTTTTTATCGCGTTTTTTAGTTCCAGATAGTTTTTTAGTAATAGTTAGAAAATTGGAGTAAGTTTCTTTCATTTTTGTAGAAATTTTTGGATTTCTATAAAGATAGGCACGGAAACTATCAATTAAAAAGAATAGAGGGTCAAGAGCTTCTATCTCAAAATATGTACGTAGTAATAACTGTTTTGCATTGACATTATAGATGTAGTCTTCGTATTCTACTTTTTGTAAAAGTTGTATTACTTCATCATATTTCTTTTGGTGGAAGTACAATTGAGCAGAATTAAAAGTTACAGCATTATTCCTTTGCGAATCTGGTAAGTACTTTTTATACTCGCTAATAAAATTTTCAGTCCAAGCTGTTTCTCCTAATTGAAGGCTTGCAACAACAAGGTTTTTAAAAATTCCAACGCTTAATTCATTATCGATGATAATGATTTTTGTTTCAAGCAGTTGCTGATGTAGTTCAAAGTATTCCCTTAGATATTTTCTATTGCCAGAGTTAAGTTGTCTTGTACAATAATTAATTACAAAAGAATACATATCAGAAGCTTCTGACTGAGGAAACATTATCGCATGCTCCTTTAGTAAATCTTTTAGTTTATAGTAATGTTTTTCATCTGTTGGATTATTTAAGGCTAAATAGATTTGATAGTAGATAATTACAGCAGGGTAACTATCATAAGTGCCAGAACTAACATGATTTACTATTTCTTCTATGAATTTAATCTCATATTCATGTGAAACAGTAGATTGTCGACTTAATACGTTACAATAATATCTTAATTTCTCTGACAAATAAAAAACGTCTAAGTTCCTGACAATTTTATCAGTATTTGATGCTGCTACTCTTTGCTTGTCAAATTGGATAAGTTGATATTTGTTTTTTTCTACTAAGTAGCTGTATTGGTAATAATCAGAATTTAGAAAAGGGTATTTTTTTAAATTATTTTCTGATTTTTTAACGATAGAACTTGATATTGTTTTTAATTCTCGTTCATTGACTGCTTGCATTAAATAACAATCTTTAGAACTAGTATCCTTATCAAACTCTTCCTGTATCAAGTATCCTTCAATCAACTTCAATAAATCAGAACAATATTTCCGCCATCTGTCACTATTAAACTCTGTTCCAGAATGTAATACCTCCCAAATACTCTCTTTTGTGAACTCTTCTCCTTCTTCTCCCTCATTAACTTTCCCAATAAAAAATTCATACAATTCAGCAATTTTCTCAGACCGATTAAAATAAGGCGATTGGATATATTTACGACAGCGATTTTGTTCGTATTTATCAAATTCTTTTAAAACAGAATATAATTTACTGTTGCGCATATTAGGAAAATTTATGTATCTTAGTGCTTGAATATGAATAAGATGATTAAGAATGAATTGTTAGTTTTTATTATTTTTCACAATTTGTTTTATTAATCATCACTTTTTGAGAATTTATAACTTATAATTATTTGATTTAGAGTTAATTTCTCATTAATTAGTGTCTCATTTTGAGAAACTACACGAAAAATTATTTTCACAAATATAATGAAATTTTACTGATAAGTAAAATGCCTGCTTGTTTCTTCTTTGTTAAGAATGTCTGATTCTTCCTGTAAAACGGAAAGATTTTGATTTTTTTTCAAAAAAAGACAAACTTTATTTATGAAAATGCGTAAGATTTATTGAATTCCACACGATAGTAATTTTGATTTTTTTCTCGATAATTATCGAGATTAAATACTTTAGTAAACATTATTTTAGAACTCTCATATACTTGGTTCGTTATTTGTTTATTTTATTGAGATTACTGAGCACTATATTTAATCCACGAAGTCCATGAATACACATATACAAATTAAAAAAATATTTTACTTACTGTCGGTATTACTATTTTTACCGATGTTGGCTTTTGCCCAAATTCAAACTCAATTGGTTGAATTGGAGGTGGTGAAAGGCCAAACTGTTAGTTGGGACCTTTATAACGCCAGCGTTTATAGTCCCACAGTAAGTGAGCAACCCAGTAATGGTATTACTGGTTGGTCTGTCTTCCCTGGAGGCTACGGTGACTACCAATTCACTTATACTCCTTATGATGCTGATTTTATAGGGAACGATGAAGCAGTTGTTCGTTATTATGAAGAATCATCTCTTCCTTTTGGTCAACTTATTGAAGCTCATATCCAAATTACCGTTATTCCCGCTTATATAAAAGCTGTTGATGATTTTGCTCGAGTAAATTCGGGAGAGTCTATCGTTATTGATGTTTTAGCCAATGATGATTGGTTAGGGACTGGTGCCCCGCATGTAGAAGGGGTTACATTAGTAAATAGTGGAATTGGGCATTGTACTGTAGGGGCAGATTGTGGAAGTGTTACCTTTACTCCTGAGGAAAATTATACAGGAATAGCTCACTTTAATTATACGATTTGTGATGATGAGGGTAATTGTGATGATGCGATTGTAAACATTAGCGTTAATCCAATAGTAGAGCCTGAATATGATATTTTGGAAGTTATCACTTCTCGAGATGTTCCTAAAATCGTTTTATTTGACCTAACAGGTTATACTTTAGTAGAAGAGGACTGGGAGCATGGAACAGTTGGCTTTGATGAAGAGCAAGAAATACCTACTTATGAGCCTTCTGGAGATTCTTTTGGTTATGATTATATAACTTATGAAAAAAATGAAGGAGGAGTATTGTATACGCGTGTGGTGAGAGTACATGTTTTGGATACGCCTATTAGCAATACTTACCTATTAGATGATCATGCCTATACTTCAGAAGGAGCTACGATAACGATAGATGTGGCTGCAAATGATAAATTAGTACCAAGTACTTATGTGTTGTCTGATGATCCAGAGAATGGTTTTGCAATGCCTGTAGCTGTTAATGGACAGATTAACTATATGTATATTCCAAATCCAGGCTTTACAGGAATTGATAAATTTAAATACCGTGGAAATGTTGCGGGTGTATTAGAAACTGCAACTGTAACCGTTCATGTCCATAACCAAGTTCCTTCACGCCCTTTATTCAATCTGAATACAGTGAAAGATGTTCCATTGGTTTTGGAATATGGTGTGCCGATTAATTCTTACTCATTTGATTTAGTAGGAACAGGTGCCGCTCAAGGAACTGCAGAAATTCATGCAGGCTACACAAGTCAAACTTGGAATGGTCAAACTACGAGTGGTTACAATCTAATCACATATACTCCAAATGCAGGTTTTACAGGAGAAGATGAATTTGAGGTGACCTATTCTATTGATGGAAATGATAATACTTTAGCTACAGTTAAAATTGTAGTAAATGTTTTGGATGTCACACCAGCGGCAGAGCAATTATGTATTGGAGACAACTGTGTGTATCCTGGAGATACTAATAAAGACGGTATCGTTAACATGAAAGACGTTTTACCGATTGGTCTATGCATGGGGGAGGAAGGAACAGAACGTTATGCTGAGACTATTACTACGGATTGGTATGGACAATATGCAGTAGATTGGGATGACCAATTTGAGCAACCAGGTTTTGATTTAAAACATATTGATACTGATGGAGATAGTATTATATCACATTTAGATACAACAGCTATTCGTCAGTACTATGGAGCGATTAATAATATTATTCCAACTCCTGAGGCGCCAGCTGCTTTGCCTATTTACTTGAAATATGACAATAGTACAGCACCTCAGCCTGGTGATGTTGTTAGCTTTGAGGTTTACTTAGGCGACTCTTTAGATTATACGGATTATGCTTTAGATATTCATGGTATTACTTCTTCATTGAATTATGACCCGTCATTTGTGCAGCCAGGTTCAATGAATATTACTTTCCCTACAGATACTTGGATGGCTTATGATGCACCTACTTTAGGTATGTCTTATGACTTCCCAAATGAAGGGAAAATTGATTTCGGTTTCACACGTACCAATGGGGTATCGATTGACGGTTATGGGATGATTGCGCAGGTTGATTTTGTGATTATTGAAGATTTAGTTATTGGTCGCCCAGGAGAAGAAGCATACTTCACACTACCATTTGGTCTATCTGGTACAGGTGTGATGAGTGGAGCAGGTGATACTTACAGCTTAGCAAATGCAGAATTAGCTATTGATATTCACATTCCAGCAGCAGATGAGGAAAAGACAGTCAGTAATGCTGATTTACGTGTGTTCCCTAATCCAACAAGTAATGTTGTAAATCTTTACTTGAATGGCTATGGTAATGAAGTAGCGTCTTATGAAATATACAATATCTCAGGTCAGTTGATGAATAGAGCGGCTGTAGCTGCGAAGAGTGCAACGATTGATGTGTCAACTTGGAATACAGGTTTATATGTAGCACGCGTTGTTACAATGGACGGAGAGGTGTTGAATAGTAAATTTGAAGTAGCAAAATAGTTGTTGGTTGACCAGTTGTCGGTCGTCGGTCATGTGTGACTTAGACTACTTTCAATTTGATTTACTGACTTTATAAAATATTAGGGTTTATCGCCCATTTGTTCTGAGACGGTCAACGGGCAACCGACAACTGTCAACCAGACAAAAAAGAATTATTCATATTCGTGGAATTTTATCATTACGGAAGTCGTCCCCCTTTGGGACGACTTTTCTTTTTGTATTACGGTTGTTTTCTATGCCGTAAAGTCTCATTTAAAGTGACGCCTTATTTCGTGGTGAGACTACAGTCTGGTCATCTGAAATGCCTTTTTTCATAGATTTAGACTGAAATATAAATTAAATACCGAAAAATAAATAAAATATTTTTTTTGGAATATCCAAATCCTTTTTTCTCTCCTTAAGTTTTTCCTTACACTTTATAATTTATTTTAAATTATTGAAAATCATTATTTTACATAATTTAAAAAATATAAATTAATGTTTTTTTCGACAAAAAAAGCACTTTTACAATAATCAGAATCCTCTCTTCGTTTATTAATTCCGAAAAATAAATGAAATATTTTCTAGCTTAAATAGACCCAAAATGAAATATTTTTTTCACAATTTAGAACTTTTGGGTAAGTGAAGACTTTTTAATATTGAGTTTTGTGATTATTTTTTTTTCACAATGCTCGATTTTTGTCTTTGTCAATCGTATGAAAGTGTTGCATCTTTGTAATGTGATACGGAAGAAGGGGCAGTTAATTACAAAAAACTGCTCAAAAAGTGAAGAGTGAAAAGTCGTTCAAAAAGAAGAACGATTTCCAAATTTGATTATGTTCATGGGATTATAATTTGTTAATAGTGAGTCATTCCGAAGAGGAATGACTTACTGTTCTTTTTCTTAATCATCATGTCAAACGAAATATATGTTCATGGGATTATAATTTCAATATCGGGAACATTAATTGTTCCCGATATTTTTTACTCTCTCAATCGAACAACAAGACTTAAGGATTTTGTTAAGGTTTTGAATTTAAAGAAATTTAGATAAAGCAATCAAAACAAAACGAAGCCAACTTATTCTGATTAAAAGTGAATAGAGAGATTAAGAGACTCTCTATTCACTCTTCAGAAGACTTTTAGAACAAGTGACATCTACCTAAATAAAAAAAGTCAGTTACCTAATAAAAGATAACTGACTAACAATCTGATTAATGTTCAAGGGACTATAATTTGTAAATAGTGTTCCGCATAAAAAAAGAGACTTTATGTGCGAAAACCGAGACAAATATATACCTTTTCTTAGCACGTCGCAATTTTAGACGTAGTTAAATTTAAATTAAGTTAATTAGTTGGAGTATTGTTAAAATATTGATTTAATATTCTATATTTTAAAATATTTTCAAACTAATATATTGAAGCTCTGAAAACCGAAAAAGATATATGTTCATGGGATTATAATTTACAATTGCCTTAGTGCTTCGTGCACTAAGGCAATTTTTTTGTCCAGTCAAAAAATTACTATAATTTCATTAGTAAGCCATAGACAGCAATTCCTGTAGCACACATCACATTCATGGAGGTATTCATGCCTAACATTGGTAAATGAATACTTTGCTCTGTAAGTTTTAAAAGTTCCTCTGATACGCCGCGTTGCTCATTGCCGATAACAAGCACAGTATTCCCCTCTAGTTCAAAATCAGTATAAGGAATACTCTGATTGGTGTATTCAAGTGCAATTAGTTTCTGTGCTGCTTTGAGTGCTTCTACAGCTTCTAAATTATCTAAATGACTGAATGGAACTACCTGTGTTGTCGAACGTGAGATGCGCTTTATTTTAGAGGTGATTTCTAGTCCTTCGCACTTATAGAAATAGATGTGTTGAATCAAAGCTGCATCTGCTAAACGAAATATACCGCCAACATTACGCGGGTCAGTCATGCGGTCTAATAGTAGACTTATAGGATTTCTATTAGTCTTTATTTTTTCAGCAGTAGATTTACTGTCTGGGCGCATATCACGAAAACTAAGTTGCTTTTCTTGCATAAGGAACAGAGAGAGCATAGCCATTAAGACTATTA
>CAZQTE010000328.1:0-6951 GCA_964595615.1 uncultured Saprospiraceae bacterium | reverse complement strand
ATGCGTCAAACTCTGTTACATAAACGCAGTTTTCATTTTCATTATCTATAGCGATCAATTCATAATTGCTCTCACCGTCGCCATTAAATGGACCAACTGTATAAAAATCTTCACCGTATTCAAATGTACCGTAGTTTTCACCATTTCCAATAACACTAAAACTTCCGTTTCCGCCACTTCCAGCCAACATTAAAATGTCAACATAAAATTGTCCTTCATCATTACAAGGTGATAATTCAATAGCACCTATATTATCTAAGTTACACTCTTCTCCTTCACAACCAGACCCAACGAAAGTAATAAATGTGCTACAATCTGGGTTTTCAGTATCAGTTACAATGATTTCCCAGATAGGGTCAAGATTGCCGTCAAAAGGACCTACAATGTAAAAGCCATCTTCATAATTAAAAGTACCGTAATTTTCTCCATTCCCTGTTGCTACAAAAGTTGCTGCATCTGGATTGTTGGCGACTACCCCAAATTGAACATAAAACTGATTGTCTGGGTCACAGTCTATTATTTCAAATTCAGTAATGTCTAAGGCGCAATCTTCATTTCCATTACAATTAGCAGAGTCAAAGACGATTTGAGCAAAGCAATCAGCATTAGTCTCAATAAGAATATCAATCTCAAAAACTGCTGTTTCTAAGCCATCAAATGGGCCAATTTCATAGCTATCTTGTCCAAATTCGAATGGCCCATAGTTTGTCCCATTGTGAAAGGCGTAAAATATATCGTTGTTTGTATTATTGGCTTCTAATGAGAAAATCACGTAGAAATTTCCTTCATCATCACAGTCTGTCAATGTGTATTCAGTTACATCTATGCTGCATTCGTCCGTTTCACATTCTGGCAATTCAATCAAAATTTCTTCACAACAATCAGCATCCTGATTGTCACAAATTGTAATTATTACCGTCTCTTCATCCGTTGGAAAGATAATTATATCCAATGGTAGTGCATCATATGCATAAAGATTTGTGTTTCCGTTGACTGTATAGTTAAATAAGTCATTGGTCACATTGATTGGGTCAAAATCAATGGTATAAAAATGTGCACCGTCTGGCGCACATTCCTCAAACTCTGCGCTGATATTCTGAAAACCACAAGGGAAATTATCTAAACAATTTTGTCCTTGTACAAATCCATCCACTATACAACCATCTTGTCCTAATATCTCAATTATCAAATCATAATCCGCGCCGTCGCCGTTAAAAGGGCCAACTGTGTAAAAACTTTCACCAAAGACAAATGTACCGTACTCTTCACCATTTCCGAATACAAAAAATTCGTCTCCTTCGTCTAAACCTACTAGTCCAAAATCAACAAAGTATTGTGCATCTTCATTACATTCATGATTTTCGACAAAGCTAATTTCAACATTACACTCTGGCTCTAAATCACATTCTTGGCTTTCAAAAACTAACTCGACTGCACAAGTTTCGTCTTGATTATCAATAGCAATTAGTTCATAAATAGCACCTGCGACTCCATCAAAAGGTCCAACCGCATAACTACCTGCACCGTACTCTTCTGTACCGTACGTTTCACCATTGCCAACGAAAGTAAACGAACCTTCGTCCACATTTCCATTGGTTACACTAACGATAATATAAAATTGATTGTCTCCAAAACAATTTGCATATTCATCAAAAGTCAAACTCATATCGCATTCCTCTACACTACAATTCGCAGAAGCAAAAGACAGAATTTGCACACAATCAGGATTTTCGGTATCTGTCACAATGAGTTCGTAAGTCGCAGTTTCTAAACCGTCAAAAGGTCCAACGGTATAAAGTGGTAAATTGTAATCGTAAATGCCGTAGTTTTGTCCGTTTCCTGTAATTTCGACTGTTCCGTCGCCATCGATTGGTAACATTTCAAAGTCTACGAAAAACATTCCGTCGGCATTACATTCTCCAACCTCTACGAATGGTATGTTGATTTGGCAGGTGTTTGTTTCACAATTTGGCGTTTCAAAGCCAATAAAACTTGTACAGTTTTCTTGTGATAAATTATTGATAATCAATTCATAAAGCGAACTATTACCTGCAAAAGGTCCAACAGTATAAAAAGTTTCTCCGTAGGTAAATGTGCCATATTCTTGCCCATTGCCGAAGGCTGTAAATTGGTCACCCGCTTCCAAACCTGTCACCTCAAAATCTACATAAATTTGTCCTGCGTCATCACATTCATACAATTCAAAAGCAGAAATATCAATCGTACATTCAGGGTTTGTTTCACATTCTGGGTCAGAAAAAATTAGTTCGTGTGCTCCACAAGATTCTACTCCCGAAGCATCTTGTACAATCAAAAAGTCATTAATTGTACCGTCAGGCGTAAGAGGGCCAATTGTATAAACATCTTGACCGTAATCAAAAGGACCATATTCCTGCTCAGAACTTCCTATGAATGCGGTAAAACTCGTTGAAGGTGAATTAAGAGTAGTCGATACTTCAAAATTTAAGAAGTACTCTCCGTCTTCGTTACAATCTGAGACTTCTAATGCATCAAGATTTACGTAGCAAATTTCTAAGCAATTTTCGATATCAAATGCAGGGAAAGTGTAGGTACCAATACAAGCATCTCCAATCTCATTATCTATAAATTCAAAATTGTAATTTTCATCGGCAAGATATGGAAATGGGCCGAGCTCATAATTGATAGTTTCATATTCGTAAGTGCCATAGTCTTCTCCATTAAGTAGGACTGTAAATCCTTGACTACCAGTGTCTTCTGATATAATACTTGCAATAAAGTAAACTTCATCATCTTCACAATTGATAGGTGCAAAGTTTGAAGGTTCAAGAATACAAATAGGCGTACATTCTACCTCAAACGCAAAGAAATCGTTACAATTATCATTCGAAGGCTCATAGACTGCCAATTGATATAATCCATTATTGTTCTCAGGGACTGGACCTACTGTATATGTTCCTTGACCATAAGGAAGAGGACTAAATGAATTCGCTCCTATGAGTAAATTAAAAGCATCTGAACTACTATTTTCAGAAGTAATTTCAACCTCTACATAAAATTCACCAGTTGTACATTCTGTTGGTGTCACGGAGGTAATATCTAAAGTACAATTTCCAAGTTCTTCGCAATCTACTTCAAACTCAAAAATGTCGCTACAACTTTCATTTGTGGGGTCAGAGACATAAGCTTGATAAATCCCCGTATCATTTAGACTAATAGGACCAACATTGAATGTATTTTGACCAAAAGCAGATAAACCTTCCAATCCCCAATCTCCAACCGTCAAATCGAATACGCTTAAAGTATTGCTTTCCGCAGTAATGGAAACAGTTGCATAAAATTCTCCATTCGCACATTCACTGGTTGTGAGGGAAGTAATATCTAAGAAACAATTAACAATACATACTGGTGGCTCAACTTCAACTATTGCGCTACATTCTGGGTCTTCAGTATCTTGAAATTCCATAGGATAAATATCTCCAAAATCTCCTACGATTGGACCTATTTCATAAAGAGTTTGACCATATTCAAAAGGTCCATACGTTTGTCCAAGTGCGGAGACTATAAAAGTAGCAGCCTCTGGATTTTCGACGTCTATACTTGCTAAAACATAATATTCTCCTGCATCATTACAGTCAGTTGTACCTTGTATTGTTGCTGCTAGGAGACATTCAGTTTCTAAACAATATTCTTCAACGGGAATAGTAATTGTCAACTCACAATCTGCAACCACAGAAGAAACAAAAGTTACGCTAACAGGATTTACACCATCTCCTTGGATTGGCCAGACAGTAATAATACCCTGAGCAGGATGTGAAAATATGAATTCCCCGTCAGCATATATATCTACGTTTTCACTTGGATTAGCTTCTGAAATAAAGTTAAATACCGCTCCAAATTCCCCACAAGGTTCTTCTGGATTAACTATCATATCATAACTGTCAATTTCTAAATTACATGTACTAGGGCATTCTATCACTCCCAATGTATAAGAAGAAGTACAGGACCCCTGCCCTTCCTCTGCATCAGTAGCAACTACCCAATTTTCATCTCCCAACAAGTTAAAAGGTCCGACGGTGTAAGTTTCTTCACCATAATTAAATGGACCATATTGAGTAGCAAAATTATAGGAAGCAGAAACATAAAACTGCCCACTAACACTATTTTCGGACTCTACCGAAATTTGGACATAGTACACTTCCTCCTCTACACAATCAATGACAGAAGCTGCGGTAATCTCTATTTCACATAACGAACATCCCAAATCCACAGCATTCACTGTTTGTTGACAATCGGGGTTCGCATTATCAACTACTGTTAAAACTACTGTCTCTCCTACTCCATTTGACTGTGCTTCTACAAAGCCATAATTTTGATTGTTAGCATATGTTTCAGAAAAATAAACTTGCTCATTTGCATCATTATAAATGGTATAACCATTGTCCATTCCACTATTTATAGGATTGACAAAAATCATCCACTGAAATTGTCCTCCTTCAAAACAATCTGATTGCTGCGCGGAAGCAAATAAACTACACTCATCGCTGCTATCACATTCTACTGTCCCTACAGATATTGCTCCTTCACAATTATTTGTACTATAATCATACAGGGTAAATTGATAAAAAGTAGAGCCATCACCAGCAAAAGGTCCTATACTATAAGAGCTCTCACCATAGAACTGATGACTAACAAAATAACCGCTTGGAAAATCTTTATGTACAGCAAATCCATCTTCGCTGGGAAAAGGATTATTAAAGGAAAATGTTACATAAAAAGTACCATTTACACAGTCTTCAACTTCCCACGTAAGGTCATTAAAAGAACATTGTGCTTGTCCATTCTGCGCGAATGTCAAAACAAAAAGACTTGTCAATAGTAGAACTGTGTTTCTAAATGTTTTCTGTAGAAATTCCATAATCAATATGCTTTATTAGGTAAAAAGAGAGTCCGCACACTCTTTAATTAGTTGCTGAGTTCATACACTTTTCTCAGCCGCTGTTACAAAGGTGAACTATCATACGGGTAATTAAAATTATTTATGCTTGCCTTTTTTGGAAAAAACCTATTACTTTGCTAGAGTATTTTTATTTTAAAACACTGAAAATCAAATATTTATGATTTTTTAAAATTTGGAAAAAATTGCAAGATAATTCTCTCATTTTTGCTTTAAAAAAACTATCTCGTAAAGAAATGACACGTTTTCGGGAGGTTTCGCTGTCGCCGTACTTTAATAAACACGAAGGTGTACAAGCTTTGATTGGCTATTTGTCTAACAAATATCCTGATTTTTCGACAAAAAACTGTAATCGGGAGGTGATATGGAAAAAAGTATTTCCAAAGGAACAATATGACTATCCACATTTAGCATTGTTATTTACTTATTCTCTGCGATTATTAGAGCGTTTTTTTGCTATTGAAAAACTGGAAGCACATGATACAGATGCACATTTTTTGACAGCAGAATATTTGCGAGAAAGACGACTTTTAAAACAATATGAGAAAACGCAGAAAACTATTGGGAAGCAATTAAAAAAAGCAGAATTTAGAGATGCGGATTATTATTATCAAAAGTATCTTTTTGCGAATGAGCGTGACCAGAAATATTTGCGTATTACTCAAAAACGGGAAGATGATGGTTTGCAAGAGAAGCAGGATTCTTTGGATGTTTGGTTTATGGCGATGAAGTTGCGGGATGCCTGCGAGATGCGGATGCGTGAACGTTATTTTGGAGAAACTTACGAAGCGGGTTTGTTAGCTGAAATTTTATCCAAAATAAAATCACAACCAACTGATTATCAATATACTCCTGCGGTTTTTATTTATTATTTGATTTATGAATTATTGGCAAATGAGGCGCAGGAAGATTACTTTATTTTGAAAGAAAAGGTGGAAGAAGAAGCTGCTTATTTTTCAAAACTAGAGCTGCAAAACATCTATAATTATTTGCAAAATTACTGCATTCAGCAGATAAATAAAGGGGAGACGGCTTTCTTAAAGGAGATATTTATCATCTATCAATCACAGTTGGAACGGGAGTTAATTTTTGAGAAAAACGGCACTTTAGCAGAGTGGCATTATAAGAATATTGTGACGACAGGTTTGCGCTCAAATGCCTATGATTGGGTACGGAATTTTATTGAGGAATATAAGTCGCGCCTCTCACCCTCTGTTGCCGAAAATGCCTATTCTTTTAATCTGGCAAACTACTTTTTTGCGACGGAAAAATATAGAGATGTATTACCGCTTTTAATTCAAGTTGAATACTCTGACATTCGTTACAAGTTAGATGCGCGCGCTTTATTACTGCGAACTTACTATCATTTGCGAGAAACAGAGGCTTTTTACGCTTTGTGCGATGCTTTTAATCAGTTGCTTTTGCGGAATAAGGATTTGACTGATTTTCAGCGAAAAGGCTATCAGAATATGATTAGAATGAGCCGCAAGGTCTTTGCCTGGAGAGGGTCGAAGGATTTTGTGAAGACTGTGGATTTTAAAGCGGAACAAGTTAAGATTTTGGCTGACTTGGCGGGTTTAAATCCTGTTTTTAATGCGGCTTGGCTACGGGGAGAGTTGAACGTAGCATAAAAAAGACGCATCATTTTGTGCTGATGCGGCTTTTTTACTAATTCTGACTTTTCTTCTTCAATTCCTCCTGTACGACCTCTACTAAAAGTGGATGTACTTTTAACTTTTTTGCTATTATCTCGACATCAGTATCTTGTTTTTTCAATTCAACGATAATTCGGTCTTTTTTCAGCAGTTCTTTCTTGATTTTTTCTACAAATGATAGGTCAATATTCATTGCTTTAGCAATCATTGCATTATCAAATTTCAGCGCAATACAAGTCTCAATATTTTGTATATCACTTTTCACCTTCCCTCTACGTTCCCCTTTTTCTATGCCTTTTTCTATGCCTTTTTCTATGCCTTTTTCTATGCCTCGCAAGTAAAAAAGGTCTGTATTCACAT
>CAZQTE010000327.1:0-6979 GCA_964595615.1 uncultured Saprospiraceae bacterium | reverse complement strand
TCACGTGGTGACTTTGAGTCACCACGTGAGTATCCACCGTTTTGACCCATTACCATAAAATGATTACCAAAAGGCAAAAAAAAATTCCGAATTATCCACAAAAAGAATTCGGAATTTCCCGAAAAACCCGTAACCCACAACCCCTCTAAGTCTTACGCTTTTTCTTCTTCGCCGCAGGAAACAACACATTATTCAAAATCAAACGATAACCAGGACTATTAGGATGAAGATTTAAATCCGTCTCTGGGTCATTGACATAATGTTTATAATCTTCAGGATCGTGACCTCCATAAAACGTCCAAGTTCCTTCAGCTATTTTTCCATGAATGTAACGTACTTCCTGTGCAGGTTTATTTTCGCCTAAGACTAATACAGAAGATTTCAAACGCGGCTTACGAAAAGCCGTTGTTTGTCCCATGAAACCCTTAACTGTACGTGTGTGATTTTGTGTTAGCATTGTAGGTACAGGGTCCCATTTAGCAGAAAAATCAAATAAAGTGATATAATCCGTCTCGGGAGAAACGCCTCGTCCTTTAGAGTTATCAATATCAGAATATTCATACTCTAATGGGTTTCTAACCAATTGAAAATCTTTAAAAGCAAAAGTACGGCTGTAATCCAATTTTGATTGTGCCGTACCGTCGGCAGGATCACCGTCGTACATTTCCGCACAAATATCCAAACCTTTTGCCGCCAAGGCGATATCATAAGTATCTGTAGCACTACACATTGCAAACATAAAACCACCGCCAACGACAAATTCACGTACTTTTTCTACAACGGCAGATTTAAGTTGACTCACTTTTGCAAAGCCATTACGCGCGGCTATAGCTTCCTGTCGTTTCACAAAGTCTTTGTACCAAGGCGCATTATTGTAGGAACGATAAAAACGACCATATTGCCCTGTAAAATCTTCATGGTGCAAGTGCAACCAATCATATTCCGCCAATTTGTCTTTTAATACATCATCATCATAAACAGTTTCGTAAGGAATCTCGGCATAGGTCAAAACCATAGTCACCGCATCATCCCATGGCTGTATTGCCTCTCCTTTACTCGTCACATCTGGCGTATAGACAGCAACTTTAGGAGGTACTTCCAATTTAATTGCATCCATATTTGCTTCTGGGTCTGCGATTTTATTCAAAATATTATTGAATGCTGCATCTGGAATAATCTCATAACTAACACCACGTGTTTTACACTCTTTCTCAAATATAGGATTGGTCTTAAATGCAAAACTGCCGCCACGATAGTTTAGTAACCACCAACATTCGACCTCTTTATCCAATACCCAATAGGTAATGCCATAAGCTTTGAGATGGTCTTTTTGCGTGTCCTCATCCATAGGAAGCAACATGTAAGCAGCCTCCGATTTAACATTGATGAAAGCTAAAAGCGCGAATAAAAGCAGTAATTTTTTCATAAAAAATGGATTAGTTGTCAGTTGCTGGTTGTCCGTTGTCGGAAACATCTCTCCTGATCTTTCTGTACATTGAATTTTATAGCACATTACTGTCAACCGTCATACTATCAACGGTCAACTACTTTAAGTACTCGGACATAATTATTTCGATAATTATGTCCGAGTACTTAGTAAACTCTTTTATCAAGATTTTGTGTCATTTTCAAGCTTGGTTTAACTAATTTTTAATGATACATGCAAAATTAGTACTAGAATTGGGTTCTTTATGATTTTGGTTGGTAAATCACAGGACGCTACTCAAAAGGTGACTCAAAGTCACCTTTTGAGTAACTAAGGTCAAACTTTACCAACCGATTTCATAAAGAACCAGAATTGAGACTAAGTGCATGACATTATCTATTCGAATAAAATAAATAGTGTCATACACTTATTTGTCAAAGGTAAAATCATTTTCCCTAAAAAGCCGTATCATTGTCCGTAACTTAACTCGTAAGTAAGATTTCCAATCTGAGAAATCCGTAAATCAGGTTTCCAACCTGAAAAATACTTAAACGCTAAATCTAAACCACCACGATGTTCAATAAGAAAACATACCAAACACGCCGCAAAAAACTCGCTACTCAAGTTGAAAAAGGTTTAATTCTTTTACTAGGGAATGATGATGTAGGCATGAATTATAGCGCGAATGTGTACCATTTTCGCCAAGACAGTTCATTCCTGTATTTCATCGGTATTGACCAGCCAGGATTGACAGCCATCATAGATACAGAAACGGGAACAACGACGGTTTATGGAGATGAATTGACATTAGAAGATATCGTATGGACAGGTGCGCAGCCAAGTATAAAAGACAAAGCAACAAGAGTTGGCATTAGTAAAACGGAGAGAAAAAGCGAATTAGCGGAAGTCTTAGCCACAGCACAAGCTGCTGGACGAAAAGTGCACTTCCTACCACCATATCGCGCAAAAAATCAACGTAAAATCCAATTATTCCTAGGCATTGACCCTGAAGCACAAAAAGGTGCGGCATCTAAGGATTTGATAAATGCAGTTGTTGCACAACGTTCTTATAAAAGTGCCGAAGAGATAGTTGAAATGGAAAAAGCAGTGAATATCAGTCGTGCCATGCACATTGCAGTGATGCAAGCTGCAAAAATAGGAATGAAAGAAGCTCAGCTAGCAGGTATTGCTCAAGGAATATCTATGGCAGCTGAAGGGCACCCGGCTTATCCAATTATAATGACAGTGCACGGACAGGTTTTGCACTCTCATGACCATTCTAATACTTTAAAAAGTGGACAATTGGTTTTGGGTGATTATGGCGGAGAGACAAAGACACATTATGCGGGTGATATTACACGGACTTTTCCTGTTGATAAAACATTTACGCAGCAGCAGCGAGAGATTTATGAGATAGTATTGAAAGCTGAAAATGATTGTATTGCTGCCTGTAAGCCAGGTATTGCTTATCGTGACGTGCATAGTCAAGCTGCGCAAATCATTGGAGAAGGTTTGAAGGATTTGGGTTTAATGAAAGGCGATATTTCGGACGCTGTCGCCCAAGGTGCAACGGCTTTATTTTTCCCGCATGGATTGGGACATCAGATTGGTTTGGATGTGCATGACATGGAAGATTTGGGTGAAGATTATGTCGGATATTCGGAGCATATTAAACGGTCTGAACTATTTGGAACGGCGTATTTGCGTCTCGGACGTGAATTGGAAGAAGGTTTTGTTTTAACTGTAGAGCCTGGTATTTATTTTATTCCTGAATTGATTGACCAATGGCAAGCAGATGGCAAGTTTAAAGATTTTATCAATTATGAAAAATTAGCAGCTTATCGTGATTTTAGCGGTATTCGTATTGAGGATAATGTTTTGATTACGGAAAATGGGCATCGAGTTTTGGGTAGACCGATTCCTAAGACAGTGGCAGAAATTGAGGCTTTACGTCAATGAAAACCTGTTTAGTAGAATATTCTATTCTATAAACATGAGTCATCCCGAATTTTCACTTGAAAGTTCGGGATTTCTCTTTTTACAGCAATTGCGGCTCGCTTTCGCTCGCCGAAAGGAAAAACTTAGGGGGTAACATTAATATTTTGCATGCAAAATATTAATGTTACCCCCTAAAACCCCAATTTGGGCACCTTTAGGTGCCTTTTTCACTTTGAAAACATCTTGTTGTAAAATTTGGGATAACTCATGTTTTTGAAAATTCTTGTACTTAGTTACAAGGCTGAAGGTTGCCGTGCGGGTAACACTTGATAGTAATTCTCATTCCTGTAATCTATACTACTTTTCAAAGAATAGAAAAAACCTACCTTTGGAAATATTTGTTCAATAAAATTAGCACAGCCATTATGAAAAAAGCAATATTCACCTTCCTTTCAATTCTATTCATCACTAATATTTTCGCACAAACAAACATGACTTTGCGCAGCCAATACAGCTACGGTGATGTCAGATTAAATGACGTGTGGGGTTGGGCAGACGAAGCAACAGGCAATGAATATGCTCTCGTGGGTGCACGCACGGGTGTTTCGATTGTTGATGTAACAGACCCTGATAATATTGAAGAAAAAGTATTTTTTGAAGGAGCAACTTCGGTTTGGCGAGACTTGAAAACTTACGGTAATTATGCTTATGTCACCAATGAAGAAGCTAATGGTTTGGAGGTAATTGACTTATCTAATCTGGCAACAACAGGAGAAGCAACATCTTTTAATTGGACGCCTGTTTTCCCAAATGGCGACACACTAGAAAGTTGTCACAACTTATACATTGACGAATTTGGTTATTGCTATTTAGTAGGTTGTAATACCAATAGTGGCGGAGCAATTATCCTAGATGTTTTCTCTAATCCTGGACAGCCAGAATTTGTCTCTTTTGGCCCTGAAATTTACGCACATGATGCTTATGTTAGAGACAATAGATTTTATGCTTCACAAATTGGAGAAGGTAATTTTGTTATCTATGACGTCACTGACAAGCAAAATATAATTGATTTAGGCTCTAGCCCTACCCTATTCGGCACGACTCATAATGCATGGTTAAGCGATGACGGCAACTATCTTTTTACTACTGACGAAAAAGCAAATGCGACCACAGGTTCTTACGATGTTTCTGACCCTACAGATATTGAAGCATTAGACCAATTTAGACCTTTAGCGACGATTGAGACTGGTGTTATTCCGCACAATACGCATGTTTTTCAAGATTGGTTGGTGACTTCCCATTATAGCGACGGCGGTATTATTGTAGATGCATCCGAACCTGATAATCTCATCGAAGTCGGTAATTATGACACTTTCACAGGGGATGGACAAGGCTTTCAAGGTTGTTGGGGGGCTTATCCTTACTTGCCGTCGGGGACAATTCTTTTGACAGATATCACGAGTGGTCTATTTGTTTTAACACCTAACTATGTCTCTGCTTGTCGATTAGAAGGAGTGGTAACGGATGAAGATACAGGTACCGCGATAGCTTTCGCAACAGCGATTATTGATACAGAGCAAACAAATGAAGGCATTACAGATTTTACAGGAAACTATAAGACGGGAATTGCGGCAGCGGGTACTTACGATGTTACTTATGACGCGCCAGGTTACAATGCTGAAACAATATCAGTAAGCTTAGAAAATGGCGTGACTGTAATGCAAGATGTGCAATTAGGTGAA
Source organism: uncultured Saprospiraceae bacterium (assembly GCA_964595615.1). Classification (GTDB taxonomy): domain Bacteria; phylum Bacteroidota; class Bacteroidia; order Chitinophagales; family Saprospiraceae; genus JAHDCG01. Next base: position 1,873 of record CAZQTE010000327.1, on the reverse strand, counting down.
TCTGCACGCTTTAACCTCACAGGTACGGCAATTGATGCTGAAAATGGTAGTCCGATTCCTTTCGCACAGGTATTTTTAGAGGATGGTTTCTTTGACTATCTTGCAACTGCGGATGCAAATGGAAATTTCCTTTTCGAGCAAATATTTATGGAAGAATACACCGCTTTAGCTGGTGCATGGGGATTTGAATACAAAACGCAAGAAATTATTTTAAATGCCGATACGAATGTAGAAATCGTGATGAACAGAGGTTATCAAGACGACTTCTTATTTGATTTAAATTGGGAAGTCAGTGGAGATGCAACATCAGGTCAATGGGAATGGGTGGAACCTGTTGTTACATTTTACGAAGAACGTTTTGCTAATCCACGTAGAGATATTAATTCTGATAATGGTAAAAATTGTTATGTAACAGGTAATAATGGTGACGCTGATTATGTACAAAATGGTACAGTAATTTTGACATCACCCGTTATGGATTTAACTATCTACGAAGCTCCATTTATTCGCTACAACCAGTGGTTTTTCAATCGTGGACCTAATGATGCTTTTGGAGATGATGCGATAGAAGTACGCCTGAGTAATGGTACGGAAGAAGTCGTTTTGCAAACTCTTGATATATCAGGTAGCTTTTGGCAAGGTGCATTTGGATTTTTAGTCGAAGACTTTATTGATGTGACTGATAATATGCACCTCATTATCGAAACTGCTGATACAGGAGACGACCATGTAATAGAAGCAGGATTTGATAATTTTCGAGTGACAGAAGGAAACACTTTGGCAGCTGATGATGTTGATGATTTTGCATTTGATTTAAATTTCGCTCCCAATCCTTTTCAAGACAGAACGGTTTTGACCTATCAAATTGCTAGTCCTTTTAAGCAGGCTGAATTGACTGTCTATAATCAATTGGGGCAATTGATTCATAGAGAAGAAATAAACAATTCGTCAGGTTCTCTAAACTTTGGGAATACTTGGCAAAATGGATTATATTTGTTGAAATTCTCTGCTGACAATAAAGTAGTTCGTACAGAAAAATTGGTTAAATTTTAAAGTTAATTTATCTAAAAATACTTGTGTACTTTAAACCTGCAACTCAAATGAAATATTTAATCCTCGCTCTCTTATTCATATTCGGTGGTACGACACTAGCTGCTCAAGACACCTTATATATCAAAGGAAAAAGAAAACCTTTAATTGTCGATATCACAATTGTCAAGAAAAAATCGCTGAATTATACTAAAATAGACGGTGGCTTAGTCCGGACAGTCAAGATGAAGAATGTCAAAAAAATTAAGTTTTATAAGCAAGTAGAGATAGCTTCTACACAACAAAGGACAACTGATAATAATCCTTCAAAGCGTGTCAATAACCCCAATTTTGACGAATTCCTCAGTACATTTTCTCTAAATTCTATTGGTACTACCAGATTTTATGGCGGTCTGAATTACTTACATCATATACCTAAATTTGAAGCAAAAAATGGGAAACATCATTTCTTTGCTAAGGTAGGAGGCGGACATTATAGAAGGGTAAGATCTAATCTTTTTGCTAATTCGTTAAGGGCAGAAGGTTTTTATCTTGAATTTGGAATACTCATGGAAGTGAGCAGTACAAGAAATCCAAAAAATCGATTTCACATTGGTTTAGATTTCAATAATCGTTGGGCAGAGCAGATAAGTTTTAATTTTATAGGTTCCAATTCCGAAGTTGAAGTAAAAAATATAACTGAGTATGCTATCCAAATTCCTATTGGTTATACATTTAGATCTCGTGAAGGCTTTTATTTAACAACAGGATTAGAAATAACAACTGAAAAATTATTTCCTGCGGCTCATATTGGAGTTGGGGTGGCTTTTGGTAGGTAAGTAAC
>CAZQTE010000326.1:0-7015 GCA_964595615.1 uncultured Saprospiraceae bacterium | reverse complement strand
ATGCAAAAAATAAACTTATCAGCCGAAGGTCCAACATTCTCACGCATCGTAGCGGGTGTCATGTCATGGGGCGTTTGGGGCGCAGATTTCTCTGTTGAAAAGACGGAAAAATATATCAATCAGTGTTTGGATTTGGGGATAACGACCTTTGACCATGCGGATATTTATGGGCATTATACGACTGAAAAGTTGTTTGGGGATGCGACAAAAGGGAGTTCTTCTTTACGAGATAAAATGCAATTGGTGAGTAAGTGTGGGATAAAATTGACAACACCCAATCGCCCAAATCATGCTATAAAATCTTACGATACGAGTAAGGCACATATTATTGAGTCGGTAGAGAAATCTTTGGAGAATTTGCAAACAGATTATTTGGATGCGCTATTGATTCATCGTCCTAGTCCCTTGATGTATCCAGAGGAAATTGCAGAGGCTTTTGAGCAATTGCATGAACAAGGAAAGGTTTTGCATTTTGGAGTTTCTAACTTTACGGCATCACAATTGGATTTGTTTTCCGCTTCTATTCCATTGATTACCAACCAAATAGAAGTTTCTCTTTTACACCGTGCGTCATTAACTGACGGAACTTTAGATAAGTGTTTAGAGAAAGGAATTGTACCTATGGCTTGGTCGCCTATGGCTGGTGGTCGTTTGTTTTCTAATGAACCTAATGAGCAAATTTTGCGTGTGAGAAAAGCAGCAGCGCCTTTGCAAGAGAAGTATAATATTGGATTAGACCAGCTTTTGACGGCTTGGTTGGTGAAGCATCCGACTAGTATTATTCCCGTTTTTGGTAGTACGAAGATTGAGAGATTGAAAGCGGCGAAAGAGGCTTTGGATGTTGATTTGACGCGGGAGGAGTGGTTTTCGCTTTTGGAGGCGGCTGAGGGGTCTGAGGTGGCTTAGGAAGTACGAAGTACGATTTACGAAGTACGACCGACTGCTCTGACGTGGAATGGGGGATTGGATGCCTTGTTGATGCGGATTTATTTATTTGTAATTTCAAATCCAAATTCAAGCGCCTGAAGATGAGTTAAATTCAAGTTTAGGTCTTGATATTATTTCTTTTAAGTTCAATCACAAGCAGTTAGAGACGAATTGAATTTGAATTTGCGCCTTGCATTTGAATTTTAATAGAATAATCTATCTATGTTAACAGTTTAAGCTTAAAAAAATGACACTCATAATAAACTCAAATAACAGCTGGCAAAAAATTCAGTTTTATGAAAAGGACAGAGTCACTAAAGATAATAAAACCTTTTTACTAGGGAGTATTTCATTTTCAGAGAGAAAGTGGAATAAAAAAGAAGTGATTAATGGTTTATTTAATGATTTAGCTTTAGACAAAGAGTTAAGATTTAATCAAATTTGCATAGAAAAAACCAACTGGGACAGTTTTATAAACTCAGTTACTTCTTGGATTGATGAAGGAATATTATTTCAACATGAATTTTATAATGATATAGAAGAATATTTCACAATATCACTTGATGCAAATAGTAAACTTATTTCGTCTAAAGAAAAGCCTGTTCTTTCAATGGTAATTAATGATACTCGTTCAAAATTTGAATTTGATATGATTATTGATAGAACGTCTTTTACTCTTTAATAAACTATACCCTCGCGCAAAAAAAGATAGCAATTATCAAAAAGAGCCAAGCACATCAACACACTTGGCTCTTTCGATATTAAGTAACTACACAAGTCAGCACAGTCGTACTTCGTACTTCACCCTATTTCCCATAAATAGCTTCAAATCGCTGCGCCGCTTCCCATTCTACACCAATCAATTCCTCCATATCAATAATAGCCAATTCAATATCAGCTTCTGCCATTTGACGTTGTTCTACTGCAGAGAAATAGGAAGAAGAAGCATTGGTATATTCAGTTACATCTACACGATTTTTCTTGAAAAGTTCTTTTGTAATCGTATAAGCTGCGGAGACATCCTCTTCTGCTTCATAGCGAGACTTTAGTATCTCATTGGATAATAAATATCTTTGGTAAGCTTTTGAAACTAAAGCGCGTATTTTCAACTTTTGTTGATTAACCTCTGCTTCAGCGATTTTCACCTTTTCTGCTACGATTTTTCTTTCAAAACCGCTGGTTAATATGCCACCCGCATTAACGGATAGACCATAAGTAATACCAGGAAGGAAAAACTCTGTACCATTTATTGTTGTTATATTACTAGTCGGATTGACGTTCATACTTGCTGCAATATCTTCAACCCAATTCCATTTTATGGCTTTCTTTTCGATGTCCGCGATGGTCTTTTCGGTTTCGATAGCTCGATTTTCGGGCGTGTTCATCCAAGCTAATTGTACCAGATACGCCTCAAAATTTTTAGGTCGTGCCTCTTCCATGGTAACGACATCAGCATAATTAACTGACTGTGCATACACACTGCCAAGACTTATACTCATTAAAAATGTAAATAAATAAATCTTTTTCAAAAGAATAAATTTTGTTGCTGGCATCCGGACTCAGCGAAATTTTTAAAAATGTATATCTGAACAATTTCTCTAAACAATTCTTGCATCTTCTTGCTTACGCAATACTTCTTGATAACCTTCATCAAAATCTTTCATACGGACTAATGCCGCCAAAAGAATGTAGAAAATCAAACTAGTCGGTAACATCACAATTGCTTCTTGTGGATAACTTGCTAAAACTAAGATAAAAAAAGCAGTCGTAATCGCGAGATACATATTCTTGATTTCTGGGTCAGTGACCCGGAAATAATAGTAAATACCATAACGCATAATGGTAAAAAGCATTGCCATATACAATATTAATCCTATCCAACCTGCCTCTACCGCAATACGTACAAATCCACTATCATGCGCAAAACTAGCTAACCAAGAATCTGGTGTAAATCGCGCTCCCCAAGCTCCTGTACTTCCTAGTCCTGCTCCAATTGGATGCGTATGTAAAAAAGGTTGTACTCGCGCTTGATTGTCTATCCGCACTTGCATAGATGCATCTTCTCCTGGTTTAAAGGCTGACTGCATCCGATAGATGACGGGATTACTGGTTGATTTAACCATTAAAACACCAAACATCATAAATCCTGCTATTGAAGCCATGATTACATAACGATTTAAAGTCATCATTACATAAAAGAAAATGCCCGCGGGAACCAATACAAATGGTGTTCGCGAACCCGCATAAGCCATTCCCATCATAGATACAATTGCGGTAAAAATGAGAATAAAGCGTTTTATCCAGTTATATGGTCCTGTTGCAATAATCATGCACATCACGCCCATATAAGCACTCAAAATACCATAAGTAGTCGGGTCACTAAAGAGAGAGAATATCCGCATTCTTGACCACTGTACAATGAGTTGGTAGCGTTTAGGATCTGCATTTACCCAAGCTAATTCCATAGAGGAAAAGCCCACAAATTCTTGTTTTAAGCCATACAGAGCGGCTATTAAGCCTAAGCATAAAATAATTTTTATGGTATTAAAAATAACCTTTTTACTCGTAAAGGAATAACTAGCGATAAAATATAAAAACAACAAGCCCGCCAAACTTCGCACAGTATATAACCAAGCCATTAGGGAAGCGGCACTGGGGTTTAATACTTGAAACAAACTATAACCAATCCACACCAAAATAAAGTAACTAATGGGGTGCATGGCAAAACTAATATCCTTGGTTTTGGAAACTTGGACGATGAGACTAAACATGAGGACAAATATTAGCGCATCTAGACCAATACCGAAGGGTGCATCTACGTATTTCCCCATGATGATAACAAAAAAACCGAATATCATAATAAATGCGACACCGACTTTTAAGTCCACAAAACAGGCTCCCATTAATGGAATTCCCACCATGAGTCCAACAAAAAGTAAAGCAATTTTAAGAGGGAGTAAGGCAAAGACTGCCGCAGTAAATAGTGCAAATAGAATACAAAAAATATAGCCAAGAGGGTTGTTTAACTTCTCTGGCAAAAAACTTCTGTACAGCAGGTTGCTGATAGATTGTAATCCGTTTATAATAGCACTCATAGTAAGTAAAACTTATAAATTTCTCGGTTTTCAAGAAGAATAAAATTGTGTAGTAGTAATTTATTTTCAGAAGATCTTCAAAAGTAAATTCAAACAAATTTTAAAAAAATAAAACTTTCAAAAAGAAGGCTAAGAGCATAATAAATACAATAGACACTACAGTAAATTCTTGTATTCTCTGCCCACTAGTCATTCCAAATTCATCAGGTTTATCTTCTCCGTAAAGCATATTTATTTTAATAATATAGGCAGAATTGCTCTAACACGAGAATTGCTCTAAAAAATTTTAGCTATGCAATTCTCTAGCAGTAACAAGTCATATTAATTATGAAATTTAAAATTGAAGTTATTTATTACCGTGTAACAGAAGTTTGTTAAACTTTTTCCGCACTTTATTTTTGTGGAGAACAAGGCGAAAAAATTAAGCATAGCCGTAGCTATGGTTCATTTTTTTAACGCAGTTATCCGCGAAAAGAAAGACGCGAAAAATTTAATGAAACTTTTGTTACACGGTATTTATTTTACACGGTACTAAGTGTTCTTAATTTAGAAACAAACCTAGAGTACTCTCTACTCAAATATATGGGGTTCTCTGACAATCCTCCGCTCCGTGGAGAGATTTGCCTGAGAACCCTATAAATATTTTAAACTTCAGTTCCATTTTTTCCCATAAGACTCTTAGCGCCTTTAATGAGAATTGGTGGTACCAAATCTTTGACAAAGCCTTTCACTTTTTCTTTTCCGTTGAAAGCTGCCATTTCTTTATCATCGCCTTTACGGGCTTTGAAAAGTGTATTGTGGTCTTCCAAACCTTGGTTGACTTCGTGTGAAGGACGACCATTTGTGTAGTAATATAGAGCCATAGAGCGACGACTGCGGTCCTCTGGACACATAATTGGATTCGGTAAACCGTGGTAGCTAAAATCCGTCGTAGTGAACAAGGCCATAGTGTTAAACATTGGCGGCACTTTACTTACACAACGCGTCATATCTTTGTCCCACAATTCAAAATGTCCTCCCCATTCCTCTTGCCAGTCTGGATTTAAGTAAACCAGTACATTCAAACGACGGTCTAAACCAGTTTTGCGGTGCTTATTGAAATCCGCATGGATTTTCAAGAAACCACCGCGCTTACTTTCATGAAATCCACCACCCTCAAAATAAGGGTCTGGCGTCAAAGTCTCTTCGATACCAGTCAATTCTTGCAAAAACATCAAAAATGGCTCTGAATTCAAGTAGTGTGCAAAAGCTTTTGCCTTTGGTCCAAAACGATTCTCACCACGTGATGCTAATTTTTTTTCGTTTGGAGTATTAAATTTAATATCTCCTTTTTTACTCAAGTCAGGAAATTCCGCAATGACCTCATTCAACATATCTGGATTGAAGAAGTCTGTGAAATAAATGTTTGGAAACGGGTCGCCATTCTTGTACTTCTCCTTGAAGTCAGCTGCCGTTTTCATTAAATCCTGGTACTGGGCGTTTAAAAAGTTCATGTTAAAAAAAGTTATAAGGGTTGTAAAGTTGTAAAGGTTGTAAAGTTATAAGGGCTGTGTATTTTCAACACGATTAACGATTCAACACAATCAACTAATCAACCACTTTGGATTATCCGATGACTGAAGGTTCTCTTTTTTCTTGATTTGCGAATTTTTCTTGGTCAATATGTTTACCGACAATATCCCAAAATTCACTTACGCGGGCTGTCCACGTATTAGTTTCTGCCGTGGCAGAGCGAGCATCGATACGCTCTTGCGAATTTTCATCAATTGCTTTATCAATCAATTGCACAAATTCAGCTTCGTTTTCTGCAATATAAATATCCTTGGCAAAGCCTCTAATATCTACTGAAAAATTCGAAGATACTACTGCTTTTCCTGCTGACAAATACTCATTGATTTTTAATGGGTATACGCTGGAAGTTAATTTATTACAGTAAAATGGAATGATTGTACAATCAAAATGCTGCAAATAACTCGGTAATTCGCTGATATGTTTGCCGCCTGTAAATATCACATTTGACATCTTATCTAAACCGTGTTCTTTATAATCGTCGCTATTAAGTGGTCCAACCATAACAAGTGTTTTGTCTGGATGCCCTTCTGCTACAGCTTTGATAAGTGGGTAATTCAAACGATACTCGTTGATGTTACCTGTAAAGCCAATTATTTTTGTTTTGATGTCCTTTATCTCCGTTGGACGTTCTAATTTTTTCTTTAAAGCAATATCAAAAATGCTTTTATCTACCGCATTATGAAGTTTGTAAATATTCGGATTCAAATGTTTTTTCAACTCTAGTAATTGGTGAGAAGTCACTACCGAAACATCCGCCCCAGCTATTGCCCCTTCTTCCAAACGCGCACCGTGTTTAGCGGTATACTCCTCCCCTGTCATGTCGTCGATACATTGATAAATATTCAATGCAGGTTGAAATTCTGGACGAGGTAAATAAGGTGCATAGTAAGGGTTAAAGCAATTGAAATAGACATAATCTTTTAAATCATAGTCTTTGACAACTTGCTTTATAGTATTGAGGATTAGGCGGTTATTCCACTCATAAAAACTCTCATACAATTTACCTTCTGGTAGAAAATTTATAGGAATCGTATTGGGAGGATGAACTCCAATTACGTTCTCTGGTAATTCTGGAATGGGTTCATAACGCATTTTTCCACGCCACAAATCGCCGCTACGTTCTTTGACCATTTTATCATTGCGTCCTGAGATAAAATCTTTCCAGGTATAGGGATGATTAACATAAAAAACACGATTGTTTTTTACGAATTCCCGTGTAAAAGATAAGGACACGGAACTGTACGCATTGTCCCAAGGGAACAAAGTGAAGTATATTATGTCTAAGTTTTTAAAACTCATAGTAGTGAATTAGCGGGAGGCTTACGAAAGTTGTAAAGTTTTATAGTTGGAAAATTTTGCTAAACTTTAACAACTATAAAACTCTATAACTTTATTGGACTTTGGACAAAAGATATTAGACT
>CAZQTE010000325.1:3248-7045 GCA_964595615.1 uncultured Saprospiraceae bacterium | reverse complement strand
GAAGAAAAAATTACTACGCATTATGGCTCAACTTATTAAATCACTTTTACTAAGCCTTGAAATTTGATTTTTTGCCTCAATTGAGGCAAAAAACAGAGGCATCCCGATAAATCTGGCAACTCCACATTCGTACGCCCTTATTATGTAATAGACCTTATGAAAAACAAGGTTTGAGCAGCGTTTAAACCTCAATCAAGCTCATTCATAAAGTCTAATTAAAAGAAAAAAATGAACGAAACGACCAACTTTCAACAATTTGAAAAAATGCATGAAGAGCAGCTTCCTGTTCCAAAGCATAAATTACACGATTGGACACATTTCGCTGGTTTGTATGCAGCAGAACATGTAGCTGCCACAGAGTTTGTAATCGGAGCAACCTTTGTTGCTTTAGGTGCAAAAACAATGGACATTATACTTGGCTTACTAATTGGAAATATTTTGGCAGTTTTAAGCTGGACTTTAATAACTACTCCAATTGCTGTTGAAACCCGTCTAAGTTTATATACTTATCTTAATAAAATTGCAGGTGATTCGATGTCCAAATTATATAACTGGGCAAATATTTTAATATTTACAGTCATATCTGCTGCAATGGTTACTGTATCTTCTACAGCTGTCCGATTTGCATTTGATATTCCTGCACAGCTAGATTGGTATCCAACTAATTTGTGGTTTGTACTGATAGTTTTATTGGTAGGTGTATTTGTAGTATTCGTAGCGATATATGGCTTTGAAGCAGTTTCTGATTTTTCTGGTATTTGTGCTCCTTGGTTATTCACCATGTTTGCAAGTGGAGCAATTGTTTTAATGCCAGCACTTTCATTAGATGTTTTGGGAGTCACTCTTCCTAGAGACTGGGCAGATTTTGTTGAGATAGGAAATCAGTCTATTTGGACAGGTGTCAATAGCGATGGTGAACCTGGCATCGGTTTGGTGGAAGTCATCGGTTTTGGCTGGGCAGCCAATACAATTACGCATTTTGGTTTGATTGATATGGCATTATTGCGTTTTGCAAAAAAGAAATCTTATGGTTTGGCAACAAGTACAGGAATGCTTTTTGGGCATTATATCGCGTGGATTGCTGCAGGAATCATGGGAGCTGGTACAGCGGTAATTCTAGGAAAATCTATTGTCCAGCTAGACCCAGGCGATGTTGCCTTTTATGCCTTAGGTTGGTCAGGTTTTGTGATTGTGATTGTGGCAGGTTGGACTACTGCTATCACCAATTTGTATAGAGCAGGCTTAGCCGCTCAAGCCGTTTACTCCAATCAGTCTCGAAGAAAAACAACTATGATTGTTGGAGCGGCAATGGTGATTGTTGCCTGTTTTCCTTTTGTATTTTCACAAATTTTACCACTATTAACTTATGCAGGTTTATTGGTTGTTCCAGTTGGAGCAATTGTATTTGCAGAGCATCAAATTTTTCCTAAAATTGGTTACACTCGTTATTGGTCAAAATTTCAAAATTATCAAAATAGTACGCCAGCGGTCTTATCATGGGTACTGGGTTTAATATTTGGATTTGGCTTGAATATGCTTGATGTGATGTCTTTCTATTATTTGTTTATCCCAACTTGGTTTTTTACGATACTCGTTTACATTTTCTTAGCGGGTAGATATGGAGCTAATAAAAAATATCCTGAAGGTGAAAAGAAAGAAAATGAATACAATCTGGCGGTAGAAAAGTATCATAAAAAATTGGAAGAAGAGGAAACGCAAATAGTGCAAGATGTTTCCGCATTTACAAAAGGCTTAAAATTTATCGCATACGCTGTGCTTGGACTAACTTTATTTTTAGCAATAAGAACATTAGTAGCAAGTCCAGATGAGGAAAACTATATCTCAAATAGAGATACTTTTTACCAAATTGGTTTTGCTTGTACTGTCATATATTTTATTGCAGCCTACTGGGCTATGCATAGAGCGAAGTCATTAAATAAACAATAAAATGAGTTTAGTTCAATTAAACCAGCAGAATATAGAGGATATTGCAAGTCGAATAGCTTGTCCAAGATACGATAGAAATGCTGTCAAATCGGGTTTCGTACATATAGGTGTAGGCGGATTTCATCGTTCTCATCAGGCTTATTATATTCATCAATTACTTGGAGATACCCAACATTCAAATTGGGGAATATGTGGTATCGGTTTAAGGGAAGGTGATAAGAATATGGCTAATGTTTTAAATAAACAAGATTGCCTTTATACGCTCATCACCCAACATCCTGATGGAAAAGATACTTGTGAAGTCATTGGGTCTATTGTTGATTATATTTTCGCTATCGAAACGCCCGAATTGGCAATTGACAGAATGGCACATCCTGACACCAAAATTGTTTCACTAACTATTACGGAAGGTGGCTATAATTTCAATCCAAATACAGGAGATTTTAATTTTAACAATCCTGACGTTCAACATGAGCTTCAGCATCCAAACGAACCCAAAACAGTCTTTGGTTTTTTGACTGCTGCCTTAAAAAAACGACGAGCAAAAGGCTTAGCAGCATTTACAATATTATCTTGCGACAATATTCAACACAATGGAGATGTAGCTCGTAAGATGCTCTTGTCTTTTGCAGAGAGACAAGACCCGTCACTTTACAATTGGATAAAAGATGAGCTTCGTTTTCCAAACTCAATGGTAGATAGAATAACGCCCGTAACGACACAATCTTCCATTGAATTTCTAAAGAACAACTATCAACTAAAAGACGAGTGGCCAATAGTTTGTGAACCCTATATTCAATGGGTAATCGAAGATAAATTTTCTAATGGTAGACCTCCACTAGAAAAATTGGGAGTCCAGTTTGTTCCAGATGTGACACCTTACGAAAAAATGAAGATTCGCTTGTTAAATGCAGGGCATTCAGTTCTAGGAATTCCTGGAGCGGTACATGGGCACGCGACAATCACTGCCTGTATGGAGGATGAAATTTTCGCTTCCTTCATGAGAGAATTCATGGACAAAGAAGTAACACCTCGCTTAGGTCAAGTTGAAGGAATTAATTTAACTGATTACAAGAATAGTTTAGAAGAAAGATTTGCAAATCCCAATATAAAAGATGGTGTGAGTAGAATTTGTTCTGAAAGTTCAGCCAAGCTACCCAAATTCTTGATACCTACGATACAAGAAAATTTAGCCGCAGGCGGAAGCATAAACTATGGAACCTTTATCTTGGCAGTTTGGGCTTATTATAGCGACAAAGGTGTGGATATAAATAATAATCCAATTGAAATAATTGATGTCAGAAAAAAAGAATTGCATGAAAATGCAAAACAATACGAGCAGGACAATCTTAGCTTTTTGAGAATACCAGATATTTTTGGGAACCTCTTAGAGAATGAAAGATTCGTCAAGTCTTATTCGAAAATCATTAAGGCTATTTATAAAGAGCCAAACATTCATAAACTTATGATATTGATTAGTCAAGATAAATAAGAAACGCGTCAAAAACAAAGCAATGAGCAAGCAAATACTAGACGAAACCGAAAAATATACGGGTCCTCGCACATGTCCGAATTGTGGTTATGAATTCCCTTTTAGGCAGTTTGTGAGGCTCTATGTCATGGGCTATGGTTTGTCAAAGTGGAATTGTCACAGCTGTGGTGAATTGATAAAATGCGATTTTATTAGAGTTCAAATTATATGGTTAATTGCGATATTGTTTACAGGCGTAATCTGTGGTCTTGCGAACTCTTATATTGACTTGGGTATGTTCAATATTCTTTTCGTTATTTTGTATTTTGCTTTCGCACTGCGGACTTTATATTATGTAAAATTTGAGAGATTTGAATAG
>CAZQTE010000325.1:0-3148 GCA_964595615.1 uncultured Saprospiraceae bacterium | reverse complement strand
TTTTATAAGCACTAATCTTAAAGTTACAAACATGAATTTTAGAATCTTTTTTCTCGTGCTAATCTGTACTAGTACCAACACGCTTTCTGCACAACAAACAGCGACTGAATTATTAGCAAAAAGCATTGAATTTCATGACCCACTAAATAATTGGGATAAATTTCATGCTGAGTTAAATTTCAATGTCATTGTACCTGACAAGCCCAATAGGAAGAGAAAAGCTATTATCAATAACAAAGAACAAACTTTCTCCTTTTTCGCTCAATACGAAGAAGGTTTACTAGTTTATGAGGCAAATCAAGATAAAGGAGTTGCCAAATGGAACGACCATATAGCAATACCTGATGAAGTTGCAAAAAAATACCGTATCTCTCCACAAAGAGCTATTATGTATCGTGATTATTACACTTATCTCTATGGAATGCCGATGAAACTAAAGGACGCAGGAACAATTATTCATCCAGAGGTAGAACTTGTTGAATTTCATGGAAAAAACTACAAGCGTATCCGTGTTACCTACGCACCTGAGGTCGGTGATGATATTTGGTATTTTTATTTTAATCCAAAGACAAATGCTTTAGAAGCGTATCAATTTTTTCATGAAGAAGAGAAAAATGACGGTGAATATATCCTATTTGAAGAATTAAAAGAAATTCAAAATATTAAGTTCCCACGCATCAGAAAATGGTATTACAATAAAGACCAGAAATTTCTAGCGACTGATGAACTGAAGTAAAGCTTAGGAACGCGAAAAAAAATAATGGGATTTAATAGAAATATGAAAAAATAACAATTACCTTCACATTCAATTACTCGGAGTAATCGAAAATCCTAAATAGAGTAGACGAGAAAGCCGAAAATCGTAAGAGTAGGCAATAAAGAATAAATCAAAAATGAAAAAGCAAGCATTATTTTTAGTTGTCATGTTCCTATTCTCAGTAGGCATGCAAGCACAAGATTTACTATCTCCATCATTTTCTTTTTCCCATAAAAAGACTTCTTATGTTACATTAATGGACGGTACTGAAATTACTGGAACTATTAAAGATTTGGACCGAGAAAAAGGCTTGATTGAATACGTTAAAATTAAAGACGGCGCTGGAAAAAAACATAAATTGGATGCAGATGAAATCAAGTTCATGTATTTACCTCCAAGTGGATTTGATAAATTTTCTAAAGCTACAGATTTCCTAAAAGACGCTCAAAAATGGAATGATGACAAACTTGACCAAGATTTTTTAAATCAAGGCTATGTTTACTTTGAATTAGCAGAGGTCAAAGTAAAAAAGAAAAACAAAAAGCTTTTGATGCAATTATTAAATCCTAACTTTAGTAAAGTAGTAAAAGTATATCACGACCCGTATGCAAAAGAAACAATGTCTGCGGGTGTTGCAGGTGTTAAACTTGCTGGTGGAGACGCAAAATCTTACTACATTTCTAAACAAGGTGCACCAGGTTTTCGCCTAAAGAAAAAGGATTACAAAGAAGAATTTGTGCCTTTATGGAATAGCTGTGATAAAGTTATGACAAAATACAAATCTACTATGAAATGGGGAGATTTGGTAAATCATATCATTGCATTTTCTGAATGTAAAGGATAAAAATTTTAATCGTAAGATTACAAAAAAAGAGCTGCTCTACCCTGTGTAGAGTGGCTCTTTTTAGTGTAAGGATTACGAAAAAATGGTTTCAAGATTTTAGCAGATTTTCATTGGACTTTATGAATGAGTGTCAAAGAATAAGAAGTATTTTCATTTAAATTTTAATTATAGTCTTCATTGAATTAGCTTTGCCGCCATGAAAGTTATTTTGCGCAATATCCTTTTACTAAGTCTTCTTATTCTCGGTATTACTGGAGAATTAGGATTTCAGACATTTTGGAAAAATAGCATAGGAAATTATAAAAGTCCCGCTGCATGGCTAGGATATGGTTTATTAACTTGTATTGCAGCATGGTTTTTACTCATAAAAAGAAAATCAACAATCCCGACTATAGCTAAGTCCAGAAAATTGAATATTAATCGTCTATTAACATTATCTTTTTTTCTGTTAATGGCTACAATTACGGGGTTTAGATTGGAGGAAGTTTTTGCAGAATTTGAAATCAGTCAGTACAATTCAGATATTGTTCCCTCGATACAATTATATGTGCGACGTCTACTAGGCGGCGAATACCCCTATACCCCTCTCGTTTTTGATGGTTGGACAGTTCTCCCTACCTATTTTCCAATGATGTGGTTGCCTTATATTTTTTCTGAAATTGCGGATATAGACTATCGTTGGACGGCGTATTTAGTGTTTTTAGGAAGTTTACTTTTGTATTTATTTCGAATAAGCAAACAAAATATTCCAACATTAGAAATAATAATAAAAACGGCTCTCCCCTTTTTATTCATCATTGTGTTTATCAATAATAATAGAGATGTTTTTGGTCACGCAGTAGAATTACTTCCTATCGGATTTTACTTATTTTTATGCTACACGCTATTTCATCAACGAGCAAAATGGTTATTCGCATTAGCTATTGTTTTCTGTCTTTTATCACGATATGCCTTTACACTTTGGTTACCACTGACAATGCTCATATATTGGTCTGAATTTGGATTTAAATCAGTATTTCGAGTTAGTCTATATGTATTTGCAGGAGTCTTGGTGATTTATATAATTCCATTTTTGTCACAAGATTGGGATTTGGTTGCCAATGGACTAAAATATTACGAAACAACGGCTATTCGTCAATGGGAAATTCAGGCATGGCAATCACCTGGAGAAAAACCATATCATTTATTTCATGGACTAAGTTTTTCAGGTTGGTTTTATGATAATATCGAAGGAGATGCCTTGTCCAAAATGTCAGCAGCTCGTACCGTTCACGGTATTGTCTCTTTTGCTGCTGCTATCATTTTAGGTTTAGCTTACTTAGCCATGAAAAAATTTAGACCTACATGGAACGTACGCCTTTTCCTATTAGTTGGACTCAAATTTTACCTACTCATCTTTTATGGCTTTATTTATGTGCCATTTGTTTACCTATTTATGTTGCCTTTATTCATTTCATTACCCATAATTTACGAAATTCCATTATGGGCTACGATTACAGGAAAGCATGAAAATACTTGATAAATTTTTTCCTATGCATATTGTAATA
>CAZQTE010000324.1:0-7053 GCA_964595615.1 uncultured Saprospiraceae bacterium | reverse complement strand
ATTGTGAATATCCATGGTAATGGATTTCAACTTTTGATTAAGGAGGAAGAGTAAGATAATTTTTTGGTTTATGTAAAAAGCTGCAAGCGAGATTCGCTTGCAGCTTTTTTTATACAATTTGGCAGAGAACGAATATTTTTTTACTTTTTTTCAATTCTTTTAATTCCTTCCTTCCAAGCCTCAGGCATCTCTATCTTCTTCAATTTCTTATAACTATAAGGCACTATTTTTTGCTTAGAAATAGCTGCAATACGTTGATGTTTTTCCGAAAAAACAGCTGTCTCCATTAGAAGGAAAACATCGTTTACCTCTAGCGTTCGTACGCCAATAATAGCTGTATCAGGATAAGTCATTGGAAAGATATATTTGCAATCTTGCCAGCCTAATATAGGTCCTGCATCACCATAAGAGAAAGAAATATCCATTTTCATTTCTTCAAAATAACGGATACGAGCCGACTCTGTCCAACGCATATAGACAAGATTATTGACATGTGCCGCGACATCCATTTCTCCCCACTGCACGGGCAATTCTATGATAACAGGATACTTTTTTAGTTCTTCTTTCATATTATATTCTCCAAGGTGGATTTAATCTATTGTCTCCACCGTAAAATAAAATTAACTGGTTACCATCAAGGTCTTTTAATCTCGCTTCTCTCCATAACCAAGATTGGTCTGTTGGCTCTTTGTCAAATTCAATCCCCTTCTCTTTCAATTCAACGACATATTCATCTAGATTTTCACATTCAAAGTAAACGTAAATCCCCTCTCCTTTCGGCAAATTTTCCGTTTGATGTAGTGAAAAAGTAGAACCACCATCAGGGCATTCAAATCTTGCGTAATGAGGTAGGGCTTTGACTATTAATTTCAGTCCCAGTTTTTCATAAAAAGGGATTGATTTACTTAAATCTAAAGAAGGTACAGTTATCTGATTTAAATTCATTTGCCTTATAATTTAGGGTCTTTAAAACTCTTGCTTTTACCATAGAATTCAAAGAACGATAATTTAAACATTTTCACTCATAAAGTGAAACTCTTCTTCTATCGTCTTCTCTGTCATTTCTCCCATAAAATTATCCATGATGCGTCCTAAAAATGGCACATTGCTTTTGATAGAAGTTATCGTTTCTACGGCGCAGCCTTCCTCTGTACGTTCTAAGTCCATAGTGCTTTTCACTATTACGGGTGCATTTGCTATTTCGATATTCATTTCTCCATGATAAGGACCTCCCCTCTCCCCTCGCCAGCGTTCTGTTTGCGTCATTTTATTCCAAAGATTAACAAAACTCTTGAGTGCGCCAGGAGCTTCGACTTGTACTTCGCGACTGATTTTCATAATCGTTTCTTCACCTTCTTTCATTATTTCGACTTCAATATTCCGCGCACCAAGGGCTTCTAATTTTGCTTTAATAAAATCGGGATTGGTATAAGCGGCATAGATTTCATCTACGGTCTGACTAAATTCTAAACGGATTTCTTTTTGCATGATAAATGCAAGATGCAAAGAATGCTGTTAAAAACAAAAAGCGGTAATGGATTTCGTTTCCATTACCGCTTTCGATTCTACATTCATGCAGCTTCTTAGTTTTGTACCCGTACATTCGGATTACTAAACTTAGTTATTTTTATCTCTGTACGACGATTTAACTGGTGACGCATTTCATCACAATCTACACCGTCTTCACATTCATTGACGTGTTGTTTTTCACCAAAGCCTTCATAAGTTAAGCGGCTCGGGCTAATGCCTTTGCTCACTAAATATAACATCGCTCTTTCCGCGCGTCGCTGTGATAAACGCTCGTTGTAGCTGTCTTTTCCACGAGCATCTGTATGCGACATCATTGAGATATGCATTGACGGATAAGTACGCAATAATTGTAAAACATAATCCAATTCACGCGCAGCATCTTTACGAATATAAGACTTATCAAAATCGTAGTAAATATTACTCAATTTGATGACTTGCCCTGCCTCATAAGTTGCATCTTTTCCTCCTGTAAAGTAGTGGTTCAATTCCTCGGGAGTCATGCCATTTGGAAGTGGCATATTATTATTCAACATGTTTGGTGTCGCAAAAATATATGTTGGTGTATTTCCTCCATTTGGACTTGGATAAGCATTTGGATTCGGGTAGCCGTATGTATTTGGAGTACCCGCGCCATTGACACCCGCAATGTTAGGATTGCCAACTTTCATTTTAATAACTGTACTCAATGGTACATCAACACCCATTGCAATGTTCTCTGAACAATCAGGAATGATAGTCGTCACATTAGCACGACCTTCTCCAAAGTTTTGTTTTTGCCCAATAACTTCGTACTCGCAACCACAATCCAAGCAGAAATTAAACTCTCCGTTTTCATCAGACATTTCTTCTGTCGTTTCACCTGTACATTTATTGAATAGGAAGATTTTTGCATTCGGAATACGACTATTGTATACCTCGTTAACAACTGTACCATCCAAGACTAAGCAGCTCTTCTTTGTAATAGGAAAACAGTGTTCGTCAGTCGAAAACAACTTTTCTCCAGAGACCTGCTCTTTAAAATTTTCATATTTCGGATTCTCAACAAACATGATGTAATTACGGTCAGCATCAACAGTATAGCGGAAATTTCCGTCTACATTCGTCGTGTAAGAATTACGTGTATCAACTAATTCATTATTATCCGAAACCATGGTGAGAACAAACTCTTTATTCTCATTATTCAATGGTTTTAATTTCAAGAAAATATCGTTATTTTTATTATCGATAATTGCACCTTGTCCTGCTGTTTCCACTACCATGACATCAATTCCTTTGATGCGTTCGCCAGTATAATCATCGTAAACACAAATTTTGCGACGATTATTTTGAGCAATTTTTTCATTTAATTCTCCTTTCCATTCATAAATATCATCACCTCCTTTTCCTCCAACTCTATTAGAAGAAAAGTAGCCTGACTCTCCGTCAGCATTCATCGTAAAACCAAAATCGTCTTTTTCTGTATTGAATGGTGCTCCTAGATTTTCACGAATAGACCAAGTTGTTTCATCAGCTTCATCTGTCTTATTAATAGCGAAAATATCTAAGCCCCCTAAACCACGATGTCCATTCGATGCGTAGTATAGTGTTTCTTTTTCACCAATAAATGGAAAAACTTCTTGTCCACTAGTATTCACACTTGGTCCAAGATTTTTGGGAGTTTGCCACTTATCCCCTAGTCTTTCCGAAACCCAAATATCCATTCCTCCATAACCTCCTTCGCGGTCAGAAGAGAAATATAAACGTCTACCATCTTTTGATAAAGTTGGGTGACAAGAAGCAATTTCTTTATCGTTAATGTTCAACTCTACGGGTTCTGACCAATAGTCACCTTTATTCGTAGCACTATAAAGTTTCAAATCCTTTATACCGTCTGTTCCTCGTCCTTTTTTATTGCTACGTGAGAAAATCATTAAGGTACCAGGTTTATTGAAAGTAACTACACCGTCATGGTATTTTCCATTGATATCATTATCTAGCGCTTCTATTTCTGTAATTTCTCCTGTGCTATTCTTTTTTGCATAGAAAATATCAGTAAAACTACTTTGCGTCCATTTGTCACGATTAACTGCTACTCCTCGTTTAACGCCTCGATTCGAAGTAAAAATAACGCCATTTTTATATTGAATCGGACTAAAATCCAAAGCTTCCGAATTTAAATCTACCATATTCTTAACAGAAACATCTTTTGACTCTTTGAAGGCTTCTAATTGATTACAGTCAGTAATAAATTCGCGTTTACTATCCATTGTCTTCGCCAAATATTCTCCATACCAACGTACAGCGTCTTCGCACTTACCGTTGCTTTGAAGCACTAAGGCATAGTTCATTAAATCATCTGGATTACTTGTATTATTAATCATTTGAGAATACCAGTACTCAGATTCCTCGTACTGACCATTAAGACGGTAAGAATTTGCCAATTTTACTTGTACAAATTCATTCATTTCGACCCCTTCCAAACTTTCATAATAGTCTGCGGCCTCCATGAAGCCAAGATTTTGATAAAGACCATCGGCTTTTCTTTTCTCTGCACTGAGAGAGAAATCGCTACCTTTGACAGCTCTGGCAGCTTGACGTTTTTCTTTTCGTGAAAGCTCTTTAACTTCTGGGGTTTTAAGAGTATCTGGTGTATACCAATTCCGAAAGTCTTCTGCGGAAAGGTTATTTGATGCTAAAATAAGGATGAGGAAAATCCAATTTTTCATTGTTTTTTCTTTTATGCGAAGTCGTAATAACGGCTTCTTTTGTTGGGAGATTTTTATTCGATATTATTACTTAAGAACTATAAAGCTCTTAAAAAAAGCGGATATTATTAATACCCTCTTGGTCATAGAAGAAGAGATATTCAATCATCACTTCAAAACTTCCTGAAGTATAATCTCTTAATTCTGACAAGGTAAAATCTGTTGCTAATCCAAGTTTGAATTGTTTACTTAACTGATATTGCAAGACAGCATCTACACTATCTCCAAGTCGATATGTACCTCCTATCCAAAAAGCATTCATAAAAAGGAAACTAGCATTTAAGTCTAACTCAAATGGTGCATTGGGACTATAGGAAATCATCATCGCTGGCTTAAACATTACGTTTTCACCAACACGAGCGATGAGTCCACCCATGAGGTAATAAGACCGGTATTTACTAATTTCGTTGATACCGAAAAATTCACTGCTATTATATAGCGTTGTTTTTAGTAAGGTAGGTGCAGAAAGTCCGATATAGTAATTTTTGGAAGATAGGTACATTCCCATTCCAAAATTAACTCCTGATTGACTTGTCTCTGTTGGTATTAATTGGTCTCCAAAATCTATTGTTTGTGCTTGGAACCAATCTATTTGACTAAACTCAAAACGAGTCAAAAGCCCTATACTCAAGACTGTTTCTTTTTTCAGAGCGATGCGATATGCATAGTTTAAATCGATATAACTATTATCTACCATTCCAATTTTATCAGAAGTGATTGCAAGACCTGCACCACATCTATTATTCAAAAAAGGTGCATGTGCAAAAGCAGAAAATGTCCGAGGCGCTCCTTCTACTCCTTGCCATTGGTGACGATAAATCGCTCCTAAGGTCATCGCATCCTTACTTCCCGCATAAGCAGGATTATAAGCCATTTTATTAAAAATAAATTGAGAATATTGCACATCCTGTTGTGCAAAGAGAGAGATGGTAAAAAACAGAGTACAGATAGCCGCTATTAGTTTTCTCATTGTATTAATAGTTTGCTTCTTAAAAAATCCTATGATTAAGTGACCAATAAATTATTAGCCACTAGATTTTCAAAGAATGAGTAGTTTTTGGCATCCATAAACTATTATCAGTTTGCAAAAAGGGGGCTTGGCAAAATAATAGGGAAACCATAATTTGTTGTGTAGATTCACTTAAGTAGCACACGTTAATTATTTTGGAAAATTTGAGTACAAGATTTTTTCGATAGTTTTCTTTAAAAAATTAGTGCATAGCCGTAGCTACGGACTTATTTTTTAGAGGAAAATAGCGGAAAAAGATATTTTCAAATTACCAAAATAATTAGGGGGTTGCTACTTAAGTACTCGGACACAATTATTTACAATATTAGAACAGGACAATTTTCCGCTTGATTTCACTTTAAAAATCCTTAAAGACCGTAGGGTATTGGCGGTTTTCAAAGCCAAATCAATCAAAAAAATTTCTCTGTTCTAATTATCGAAATAATTATGTCCGAGTACTTAACAAGGGTGTCAAGTATTTTTTACAGGGAAGGAGACTACTTTACGTAAGACAAATTTCGCACCAAAGCATATAAAAAAACAGGATATAGACTTTTAACGTCTATATCCTGTTTAAATATTTTAATTTCTGCTCTGAAGCAGTGAAATTATTTTTTAAATTTTATTTAGGCATTTCTGGTTGCATTACCCACGCTTTTACTTTAAAGTCACTTGCAACATCAGAACGTTTGTTATTCACGTCTGATAAATTCGCGTAAGCAAAACGCACTCCTACACGCGTTAATTTACCTATTTTTTCAGTAAACGGTTCGTAGCCTTTCGAATAGATATTTTTCACCAATTTATCTATATTTTTCTTGCTACCAAAACTACCAATGATTACAATTCCTTCCTCT
Source organism: uncultured Saprospiraceae bacterium (assembly GCA_964595615.1). Taxonomy (GTDB): domain Bacteria; phylum Bacteroidota; class Bacteroidia; order Chitinophagales; family Saprospiraceae; genus JAHDCG01. Next base: position 913 of record CAZQTE010000324.1, on the reverse strand, counting down.
TGATTAGGAGCCGTTGTTGCTCCTTCTGTGTCTATATCATCATCTTCTATAATAGGTTCATAAGCCTGTTTCTTAGGTTCATCAAAGCTTACTTCCTCTTTCTCCGCTGCCCCACTGTCATCAATCATATCCTCTGGGTAAAGAGATGCTATTTCTGTTTCTTCACGTTGAGGTTTAGTGTTTACTCTACTTTCAGAAACTGGTTTAGTAAAAGACCCCAAACCTGCTTGACTTGTACCTTTATCACTTTCAATAATAAAGAAAGTACCAGCTAGGATTAAAACAGATGCTGCAACTAAATAAGGTACATTGCGCTGAAACCAACCAGATATAATTTTACTACGAGAAGGTGTTCCTCCTAAATCTAAAACTGCAACAGACGCTCGTGGCTGTGGCGCTTCTTTTACTACTGTTTGGCGATTGCGTGTCACGGGATAAAAACCAACCGTTGGCAAACCAAAAGAAGTACGATTATAGTTTGTATTATCTTGTAAGAATTGAAAATTCCCTTCGTAGTCTAGATAGAGTCTTCCTACACTTGGAAATTCTAACATTTCACGACGCTCTAATGAAGCTTTCATTTCTGCAACCCAATCTTTGATTGCTTGTTCTGCTTCTTGACGTGTCCAACCTTTGGTTTCACATATATATTGTACTAAAACGCCATCGTTAATAGTGAGATAACGATTAAATTTTAAATCTTTACTTGGAGGAAAAATTACTCCTTGGACATGATCTATAGAGGCTGGTTTGTAGCCCGCGGTAAAACCACCAAAGGAAGGAATGATTACAGAATTGTGTTCGAAAAGAAGATCTTGTATGTAATTTTTCATATATAAAGGGAGTTAAAACGTTTTCTCACTTTCAATTTAGCTCACAAATATAATGGTTTTAGCTTAGGAATCCTGATTTA
>CAZQTE010000323.1:0-7058 GCA_964595615.1 uncultured Saprospiraceae bacterium | reverse complement strand
GCAGTGGCTATGGTTGCTTACCCTTTATGGTGGGTTTTGTTGTTGATTATTGCGGGATTTATTGGTAATCCTTCGGTATTTATTATGACCTTGTTGTTGCCTCTTTTGGGTTCTTTTGCGCTTTTGTATCGGGAGTTTTATGAGAAGTTTAGGGAAGGGAAGATTGCGGAGAAAATTGAGAAAACAAAACGAGAGAGTCTTTTAGAAGAGCGAAGGAAGGTGCTTGTTTAGGTAATTTTAGACAGGATGAACAAGATGACAGGATTACAATTTTGACTTGTACCTATGCCAACTTGTTCCATTTCTGACTTATAAAATATATTGCAAAAATAGAGATAAATCATGCTATCTCCCTCTCTTCACCAACAACTTTTCCTCACCAATTTCAATTCCATTTCTCTCAATTTTCAAAGTATAAAATCCATCAACTAAAAAATCAGAAAGCATTATTTCCTCTCTTATTTCAGGATTTTCAATCTTTTCAAAAAACACTCTTCGCCCCAACACATCATAAATAGAAATATTGAGTTCCTTTCCCATATCTTCTTGAAAATCAATGGTTAAGCTCTCTAAAAACAATGGATTTGGACTAATACTAAAACCTATTTCTTTTTCCTCATTTTGAGCTACAGACACCACACATTCACCCAAAATATTATTATCCAACCATTCAATACGCTCCGTCAAAAAGTTTTTTAGGTATTCAATTTCTCCTGCATAAGAACCAGTAACGGCAGCATTTGGCCAGATATATTCATCTAAAATCGGCCAGCGTTGAAAATTTCTCGCAGCAGCGGGAGCAACTAATTCTGCCTTTTCATCAATGAATGCAAAAAGAGAATCAAGATGATAAGGTCCTTCTCGTAATTCCTCCCAACGACAATTTAAGACATTCCTAAATCGCTGCTGCTGATACAATCTATCCCACCAAAAAGGACTCGTTCCACTACAATCTCCATTGTAAATAAAACCACTATCTGTTCCACCGTCACAATAATCTGCATTGCCAAAAGCGAGGTTAAAATCCCAAACGGGTCCAGCTTTTATGAGACCTCCATTACTATCTTTGTCTTTATTATAATAGGAACTAATCCGATAGGCATCAACATCTTTTGTGAGTTCTTTGATGATAAAATGCTCCGCAAAAGACTCCAAATCGATGTATTCATAATAATATTTTCCTCCGTAGGGAACATTGGGATTGAATAGCGCAGTTTCAAAACTATCTACATAAGATTGAAGATAATTTTCTTGTATCGGTTCGATTTTAGAACGAGAAGGAGAAACATATTGAAATCTTAGTTTTTCACCAGGATTATTAAACATATCATAGTCAGACACCCAATCGTCATCATCTTTATCTATTTTAAAAACATAACCACCTGTTAACTCGTCTCCTGCGATGTCTTCTGGGTTTAGGGTAGCAATATCTACTCGATTTTCATCTCGTTTGATACGTTCCATTAAAACATACACACCTTCATATTGCTCATTGACAAGCAACTCAACTAAGCGCGTCCGGCTGGCATATTGCCCCATATCACTTGCCATTTTCATAGCAAGAACATTGCGAATTAAAGTTTTATCTGAATATGGTCCATGTAAAATCCAATCTTCTTCCAGTGGAAAATTTAAAAATTCGACATCTTCATCTTCCAGTCCTGTTGCATCTTTCGTTTCTATCTTATAGCCATTTTTTGGAAATAAGAACAGCGAACTCTGTCCCCTTTTTTCTATGGTAATATTCCCTAAAAATTCATCAGGATTATCGAGCGAAGAATTCAATTGATTGTCTCCATTCCAAATAATCCCCATCTCTCCAGGAATGCTCGGTTCATCAAAAATCTCAACTCCGTTTGTATTGATTTTCACAATAGGTAATGGTGTACTGAATATGAAACTTTCAAAAAAATCAGGTGTTTCCCCATAGTCTTCCGACTCATCATTAATACCAAAAGACAACCAATACAAGGCCGTTAGATCAGAACTGTTTAGTCCATTAAAATTGTGCGTCTGAATAGATAAAACATTTACTCCGTCTTCTAATATTCCTGAAAAATCTGAAGGATTTAGATAAAAAATCTCAGGTAATCCGCCTTGATACATCAAAGCTTCTCTATCTACAGGTGTCTGCGTATTAAAAGGTGGGTTTGCCCCATTTATATTTGCGCGTGCAATTTCTGTCCCATTTAAATAGGCGACAAATCCATCGTCGTAGTCAGCATGAAATACAATTCGTTCAATTTTAGTCTTATCAACTATTGAAAAAGAATGTCGTTGATAAAGAGATAATACAGGAGAGATTATGGTATTATCATCTCCGTCAGCGTAACCGATTCCACCTTCTCCTGATAGCCACGAGGCATCTGAAAAGTTAATTGCAGTCCAGTTGGACGGAGGTTCGTTTGTTCCTAAGAAATATCGCCAATCATTGTCGGCATAAACGGCTGTTTCCCAATGGTCGATTTGAGAGAATGTGACTGTAGAAAACAGGCATAATAATAATACGGGTAAAAATTTCATATAACAGTTCGTGTTTATTTTTTTGGTAAAAAAATTTAGGCAGTGGGTGAAAACGACCGATGCATAACTTTTACTCACAAGGTGACTTTGAGTCACCACGTGAGGCATCCACCATTTTGACCCACTACCAAAACTTATTCTTCTTTTTGCTCTTTCACTAATAACCAAAGTAAAGCAGAAATTCCCAAACAGACCGCAGAAATCCAGAAAATCATACTCTTATCTCCCTGACTTTCAATAAAACCACCCAATCCTGATGAAATTAACTGCGGAATTACCACCGAAAGGTTAAATAAGCCCATAAAAAGTCCCATTCGTTTTTGATTGACCACCTCTGACATAATTGCAAAAGGCAAACTCACAACTGCCGCCCAGCCGATACCAACAACTGCCATTAGAATAAAAAGCGACATTGTAGTATTCCCAAAAAATGCCAATAAGGCATACCCCACTGCCATGACTGCGATGCTAATCGTATGCGTTTTTACCCTACCAATTTTATTTGCAATGGGCTGCAAAACAAAGGCAGGCAAAAGAAAACCCACTGTATTCAAAATCGCGAAAGCAATACCGATATTAAAGCCAATCTCGTCCCCTACTCCTGCGGGCAATTCTGAACCAGCTTCATAAGCTAAAATGACTTCTTTGATGTAGAAAAAGATATAAACAAACATAGTCTGCACACCAATCCAAGTGAAAGCATGTGCGCCACAAATCTTTAAAAATTCGGGTATATCTGTTTCATTAGTGTTCGCATTTGTGACTTCCTCCTCTTTTTTAGCTTCTAAAACACGTGGTTCTTTGATAAACAAAACAGGAAAAACTGCTGCTACTAAAACGAAAATTGCACCAACCCAAATGAGCGTCATATTTCCAAAAAATGCTCCAATCAAATAAGCCAAAACACCAAAAAAACCAGAAATCGTCTGCATCCAAGTAAAGCCATTCGTCCTTTCTTCCCCTTCAGGCGTGACATCCGCAATAATCGAACGCGCAGGATTATAACTCACATTTATTGCCAAATCTAAGGTCAATGCCACAGTAATAGCCACTCCGACCAAACTCCCTAATCCCATAGTTTCTTGTATAACATCCATATTAGGTAGTGCCAAAATCATCGCCGCAGCAATCGCCCCGCCAATGATGATAAACGGACGACGACGACCGCCCATAAACCACACATTATCACTAATAATTCCAACCAATACTTGCCCGATAATCCCCGCCATTGGTCCTGACGCCCATATCAATCCAACGTCTGCTTCATTCAGCCCATATTCCGTATTTAAAATCCATGAAAGTGCTGAAATTTGGACGCATAAGGCAAATCCCATTGCAGTCGAAGGCATCGCCAGATTGGCGTAGAATGCTTTGGTGTACTTATTATTCATTGCTTATCTTTACTTGTTGGTTGGTTATTCCGTTAATTGGTAAATGTAGATTTCAGTACCATTTCCTACTATTATTTCGTTTTTTTCATCCTTTGCTAAATCAGTAATTGTGAAGGGCGTTGTTCCGCCTAATGGAAAGTTGGGATGTACTTCTCCAGAGTTTAAAATCAAGTTAATCTCTGCTGATTTTTCATTTAAAATTCCAATACCTTCGGTTGTACTAAAAAGTTCAGTTGCTGCTTTTTCAAAAGTATGCGTTTGTACTTTCTTAAATGCTTTTCCTTCGTAAGTCCAGACCGATAAATCCTTGTTATTCAACACAATATAATCTTTTCGCTTGTCACCAATGACATCTTTAAAAAGTAGTTTAGGTTCTTGTTTTTCTCCAATTTTGACATTGAGAGAAAAGCTTTCGCCCTCGGTATTGACGACTGTCAAACGACCATTTTCATCCAAGGCGATAATCCGCGTCATGTCGGGATGTGTGTCGTAGGCAGGCGTACTCACATAACCGTCTCTCACCTTAATCGGATGCGGAAAACGGTCTTTTCCATTACGTTGAAAAACTTGCAAAATTCCTTTATCATTCATACCAAAAATGAAGTCTTTTTCAGCAGTATTGAAATGTTGTAATGGTTCTGAAAATACACCTCGTTTGCGTAAAGGATTCCAGCCGTCCAAAGGTTCGCCTGCCAAAGTAAAGCCGTAAATATTCTTATTTTTGGAAGCCACAAATATGGAATATTCCTGATTATTATCGAAGTCAACGGCCAAAACACCATTGGTCATTTTGGATTTGACGACTAATGGCGTTTGTGCTTCTGTGCCGTCAAGATTATAAAGGAAAATTGCTTTTTCAGTATTGAAAAGGAGCTGAATTTGTTCGTCTTTAGCATTTTGAATGGGGATAATTTCTGATAAAATCGGACTTTTAAAAACAGTATTCCACAATACTTCCCCACTCTCTGACAAGCAATGTAAAGTATAATTTTCTGTTTTGATTAAAATCCGCTGTTCCTTAGTGACAGCATCTTTAATGACTTTCGGTTTCCCGATTATTTTACTTTTCAAATCTGCTTTCCAAATAATTTCTGCCTCATCGGTTTTAGGTATTGGTAAATTTGTATTCAAATCTAATTTTTCAGTTGGCAAACGATAGATTTCACCGCCAACTAAGCTACGTTGTCCTTTCGGGTATAAGCCCAAAGACAGCGGTCCAAATTGTGTATAAATCTCTGTTGCTTTTGCAAATTCTTCTCGATATTCCGGACGCATATATTCTTGTAAAACAGCAGATAACCTACTGAAATTCAGGGAGAAATGGACTTTCCTGTCATCTGGTTGTGATTGTTGGATTCGTAGGAATGGAACATCATTACCCAGTGTTTTATCAACCAAAATTTTATCCAACCACATTTCTAATGCTTTTTTTGAATTGCAAAAAACAACAAAATCTTCTAAAACGGTGTAGTATGGATTTTTAATTGGATTCAATCTTTTTCCAAAGACGGGCATCAAGACATCATCTGCCAAAAGTTGTTCGATATGAAACATTTGGTAGTCATAGCTTTCCAATTTACCCATAGTATTTCCTAAGTCCGCGAGTAGTTTTTCAGACAATTTGGTATCAGTGCTTTTTACGACTAAAAATTTCTCAGCGGTCTTTTTTGTACCAAAAGGTTCAAGATTTGCATAGGCGATTTCCCCACTAATCCAAGGTTGAAAATATTCTTGAAATTCAGGAGAAAACTTACCTACCAATGGTGCTTCCATCCATGTTAAAACAGCCAGATTATCGGGTAATATTTTAAAAATATTGCCGTCTTGAATGCTGCTTAAATGTTTGAGGAATTTGAGTTCGCCCGTTACTGCGCCCTTGAGACGATAACCTGTTTCGGTAGGAATTAATCCTAATTTTAGCCAGTTGACCCAGTTTCCAAAATTGGCAATATCAGAAGCTTTTTTCAAACCTAAATAAGACGCAAATTGCGTAGGAATATTTTTAAAATTGACATAAACATAAGCTGCTGCATCTGGAATTTCGGTGCGCTCAACACGTCTAAAATACTTCTCTCCACGCAAACTTCCCCAATAGTCTTTTAGTTGAGTTACCGACTCTTCGACTAAGTAAGCTTCGGGTGCAAAAACCAATAAATTTCTAAATCGAGTGATATTAATCGACTCATTTTCAGAGACTTGCACATTGTATATCAAATGTCCGTGAAAATCAATCTCACGTACTGTTTCTGCTTTTAGCTTAGCAATTTCTTCTTTTAATTTAAAACCATTCATACGTTTTTTGACGTATAAAAAATCTAAATCTGGTGCGCGTAAGGCAGCTAAAAGTCGTCCGTCTTTTTGTGTAGGAAATAAATTGGCGAACAGGGAAAATTCTTTTTGAATTTGTTGTGTTTCCAAGAGGTTGCCATCGGTTTCGAGGATGTTGTCTATCTCGTTTGTATTCTCAAATTGGAGCATGACTGCGGTGCTATTCGGCACAGCTTCATGCAGGCGCACGGGCAGAAATGGCAAACGGATAAACTGGAACAGGACAATGCCTAAACCGATGATTAAAAGAGCGAAAATAAGACGACGAAGAGGACGGTATTTCAATGGTTATTATCAATTTTAATAAGTGTTTGTAACTGATTGGGGATGCTAAGTTAATAATTTGAAGGGGAAGGAAAGAAGGGAGAGAAAAGAAAATTTAATATGAATGGATATGTGTTTATGATAACAGGATTTAGGTGAACTTTTATTACAAATTAATTTTCTCTTCTAATAGCTCAATCAACTCCCGCTGAAAATACTTAAATCTATCTGGAATATGCAAAACAACGATTTTACCAAAGGGCTTTCCGCGTGCGATTTCTAATACTTTTTTGCGGTGTTTGGACTCCATGACGTAAATTGTATCTGCCCATTGTAGCATTTCGTTATCGACGTAGTTAGTGCCTTCTTGGTGGCAGATTTTAGCGTTTGTTCCTGCGGAGTCGAAATTGTGGTCTGGATATTTTTCGGAGAAATAATCTTCGGCAGTTTTTGAGCGTTGGATGTTGGCGGAACAGATGAAGAGGATGTTCATTTTTTTAAATATGAAATATGAAATATGAAATATGAAATATGAAATATGAAATATGAAAT
>CAZQTE010000322.1:0-7063 GCA_964595615.1 uncultured Saprospiraceae bacterium | reverse complement strand
GATTTGGTTATCTGACAAGTATCAGCCTGTCTACTACTACTCTCGAAATGATAAGTAACAGAATTTGTTAAAGAACGAAGAAATTGAGACTCTAAAAGAGCCTAGTGTAAAGGTAATAATAGAAAGCTTCTATTGTTTAAGATTCCACGAAAAAAAAGGAAAATATCCTTTACATAAAAACAATTTAATTTTTTTTCGAAAAAAAATCAGCATCAAAACATTGATTATCAGCATACTACATTACAAGAAATATTTTTTTTAAATAATAATTGAAAAACCATTTGGATAATTAAAATAAAACGTGCTATCTTTGCGTCGCTTTACAAGAAAAGCATTCAGATATTGAAACTAAATTTAACATTCCAGCGTTAAGTAATTAGAAGTTTCAAGCCAAGCGAAAGTAGCTCAGCTGGTAGAGCACGACCTTGCCAAGGTCGGGGTCGCGAGTTCGAATCTCGTCTTTCGCTCAAAAAGCCTTCATGTTGTTGAAGGCTTTTTTTTTCACTTGCTTTGTGCTTTTTTTATTAAAAAGCAAATAAGCCCGGATGGTGGAATTGGTAGACACGCAGGACTTAAAATCCTGTGTCCGTTGAGGACGTGCGGGTTCGACCCCCGCTCCGGGTACTTGGTAAAGTACCATACATTTCCTTTACAACCTTTTGGTTGTAAAGGATTTTTTTTTGACCTTTAAGGAACAGGTCGAAAAACCTAAAATGAAAACTAATTCCCTTCTCTCCTTTTTACCGCTATTCTATTTCTTAGTTTTGACCTTTATGCACCTGGTTCCGATTTCGAGACACGTATATATCAATGAAGTCTGTAGTATCAATCAAAATAGCTATACGAGTATTTCTGTTGAGACACACTATATTCCCATTGATTTATCGAACTATATTCCGGGCATTTATTTTGCAAGTATAGAAACTGACAATGAAAGTCAAACTGTAAAAATTGTTGTAAAGTAATTACATGAAATTCGTTTTAAAAATAATATTTCTTTGCTTGTTCATATCAGGCTGTCAGGAAAAGCCTGTCTTGTCGCTTGCTGATAAATACGAGGCTATCACAGAATTTCAATCTATTTTGGAATTCCCTCATCAAATCGATGAAAGTAGTGGGCTAGTTTATGAGAATAATCGCCTTTGGACACACAATGACGGAGGTGACGGTCCTAATTTATACCAAATCGACAAATCAAGTGGAACTATTCTTTCTACATTAAATATCCAAGATGCACAAAATACTGATTGGGAAGATATCTCAGATGATAGTTTGTATTTTTATATAGCAGACATAGGAAACAATCGCGGCAATCGACAAGATTTAAATATTCTAAAGCTTTTAAAGCCTACATTAAATTCAGATACGAGTTACGCTGCTAGTCGAATAAACTTTACCTATGCAGACCAAAACAGTTTTATTTTTCAAAAAGAAATGCATGACTTCAATGCTGAAGCTCTCATCTCAGTAGAAGACAGTTTATTTATTTTCACAAAAAATCACATTTCACAAGACACCCGCTGCTACTCTATTCCTAAAAATCCTAATACTTACGAAATTTCAGTCTCTAGTCGATTTGATACAGAAGGTCTAATTACTGCAGCAGATTTTGATAAAGAAAATAAAGTATTAGTCCTTTTAGGTTACAATAATTACATTCTTGGTCATGCTCCATTTATTTGGTGTTTTTGGGATTTTCAGGGAAATGATTTCTTTGGAGGAAAACACAAACGTTATAATCTTAATTTTTCGGAACAGACAGAAGGCATTACTTTTTCAGAAGCTGGAGTTGTACTAATTTCCACCGAAATGGAAGACGGTGTTGGAGGCAATATTTGGAGAATAGATTTAAGGCAACGAATTCCTGGATTGTGGTAAAAAAGACAAAATTCCCCATTAGAAATAACACAAGGAACCGTACGACAATAAGCAATTCTTTACCTACCTTTACCCGCAGAGAAAACTAACTTTAAAATTTCTATGAGGAACTATAACTCTATATCACCACAAACAATTTATAAGAATGCTCTGCCTATTTATAAAAATCGCATTGACCTTTCAGTATTAGATGAAGGCGGTGAGGATTTTGCAGAGAACTTCCTATCTCAATTATTTTCACAATCTCTTGATATTCAGACTTCTGGAACAAAAATATCTGAAGAAAAATTACAGCATTTATACTTCGAAACACGCAATTCTGAACGTATTCAAGGTCAAAAAACCTTTGGCTTAGGTTATCCTTTAATTCTTCTATCTGGTGAAGATAAATTAACCGTTGCACCACTTTTCATCTGGTCATTAACTCTTGACCCTGACCCACACAAACCAAATACGTGGAATCTGCGTAGCATGGGCAATCGATTTACAGAGGTAAATGAACGTCTGCTGCGCTACCTTGAGGAGCACTATAATTATGACGGTAGCGAAGAAATTCGTTCTTTTATTAGCTCTGGTGATATTAACAGAAAGTCATTAAAAAAAATTGGAGAACGATTAGAAAATAAACTAGGTTTAAGTATTTATGGTAGTGCAGAGGATATCATTCCTGCTCCAGGAATCGACGTAATAGGTGCTTTGCCGGAAAAAGGCGGACTACAATGGTCAGGTGTTTTAGGAATCTTTCCACCTCAGGTTCAATCTACTGCTAAAATGCCAGAGGCTAATCTCATAGAAGAGTTAAAGCCTCGTATTATCCAGCAAGCTGAAGAAACACATCCATTTGGAAAATTAACGCTCAATCCTCACCAAGCTACAGCTTATCATGAATTAAGACGACAAAAGGCACTCGTAATTGAAGGAAAAAATCATAGTGGTAAGACACATTTACTTGTACATTTGCTTACGAATATTCTATCAAATGGTCAAAAATGCTTAGTCGTTTCAGATAGTGTAGAAGCATTAAAAAAAACACAAAATCAGCTTTCAAAAATCGGTATTTATCGCAATCATTATTTACTAAAAGATACTAGGCATGATAAAATTGCATTTTTAGAAATTCTGCGTTCGGCAGCAGGAAAAGAGCCTCAAAACAATGGTTTTGAAGCCGCTAATTTTGAAGTTTTATTGGGGCAAACCAAAAGACTATTTTCTAGCTTAAGTTCGCATTATGAGGCTGTACAAGAATCGGTTTTTGGTGAGCAAAATCGCACAGAATTAGTTGGTCAGTACTTACGTTGTAAAAAAGATGCAGGACACGAACTACTCAATTCGAAGTTAAACGCACGCGACTTCTCTTTTATTCCAGAAGAATTTGAGTCCCTAAAAAATGGCATTTATTTAAGTCATGTTCTATATGAAAAAGTAAACACTTTACAACATCCGCTGGACAATATACATCCACATGTTTTTACAGAGCGAAGTCAAGAAAATGCAAAACAATACATTACACATCGCTGCGAATATTTCCTAGAAAAAGCCGAAAAACTACAAAAAGATTTTATTTCGAATCTAGATATTTATGCCAATAGGCTGAAAGAATATTATGATTTATACTTTCGAGAATTTACTTATCGTCTGCGCAATCTACAAGAAAAAATAACAGACAATGAGAAAAGATTCGGAACTCAATTTAGTTCAGCAAGTAAAGGTAGTTTAAAACTACAAGGTCTTTTTTCTAATCGTCAAAAAGAAATACTAAACCTTCGAGAAGAAATTAAAGAAGACTACGCTTCCTTGCAAAAGGCATTTGCAGAACGCAAATATTTTGATTTTAATTTTACTGGAAAAAACAATGGATTTTCATCAGAAAATATAATTCAAAATATTTCAAACTTTACAGAAGCATTACAAAATTGGCGACAAAGTATTCCGACAGTGCTAGAGGAAGAAATGAAACGACTTTCTGCTAAAAATGCACATCCAAAATTAAAATTTGGACAAGAACTTATTGCCCTTGAACAAAAACAAGACAAACTAACAGATGAAGTGAATGGAGCTTTACTTTACAAAAAGAGTATAGACCACCAAATGCTCACATTACACAAACGTCAAAAGTTTTGTGAAGCTCTAATTGAACGCCTTGAAGACACCCTTCGTAATCTTAGAGATTTCCCCGTTTTCTTTAAATGGCAGAAGAATTGGTTGTCGCAATCACCTCTTTCTCAGAAGGTTATAGCTGCAATGGCAAAAACTAAACCTAACAATTGGACAACAGCTTTTGAAAGTTGGTATTTTCATCAAGCACTGGAGTTTTACAGAAATGAAGATATGCCAACGAATGACAAAGAGTTATTCAAATTTGGTAGGCAACATAGAAATCTGCAAGAATTATTGCTATTAAGCATTAATGATAAACAAGAAAAAATACAACAATCTTCACTCAACCAACTTCGTAAAAAAGACAGAAAAACATATAATTTACTGTTTTCAAAAAATGGTTCTAAACAAAGTCAGTTTCTACCATTTTCGGAAATCGTTGAGCGAGGATTAGACTCTATAACAGATGTTTTTCCAATCCTTTTCACTGGACTTCAGGCAGCAAAAGATATTAGCTATCAACAAAAGGAATATTTTGACTACATCTTTTTTGTAGAATCTAATCATTTAAAACCTGAAGATATCAGCGATATCATACCTGCAGGTAAACGTATTTCCTTATTCACTGACCCTTTCTTTGAAAACGAGTTTAGCTTTGGAGATTTTTTAAAGGATAATGAAGTTCCTGCAGTAAATTTATCAGGTAAGTTTTCTGGATTATCTGGAAAATCTGCTCATTCTAATTCAACAAAGACAGGAATATCTGTCGTCCATGTAGAAGGACGATTTAAAGAAAAAGCAGGAATTAATGAAGGCGAAATCCAACAAATAGTAAAAATATTAAGTCGTATAAGTCAATCAAAAGATAGAACTTTACCGTCAGTAGGAATTATCACATTTACGAAATCGCAGAGAGACGCTGTTTCTAATTATTTACTCCGACTAAAACAAAATAATGGACCAGAAGCGGAGAAAATTCAACAATTAGAACGAAATGGTTTAGGAGTGTTTTTTATTGAAGAAATATTAGGTCAAAACTTTGATAGACTTATTGTTTCTTTGACTTTTGGTAGCACTTCTCTGAAAGGGCGATTAGGAAAACGTATAAAGTACTTAGATAGTCCAGCAGGTCTGCAAGGCATCAAATACCTCATCAGTAAATCATTACAAAAAACTGATATATTAAATTCTATTCCTGAAGATAATCTACAGGAGTTTTTAGACAATAGCGAAAATAACGGTTCCTATTATTTAGCACAACTGTTAACATACGCAGAGTCTATTTCTCGCAAAGATTTTGAGCGAGCAGAGGCACATCATGCTTTACTTTGGGAAAAAGAAGAAGATTTACCAACTAGTTCAATCTTTAGACAAGAAGCAAGACATATTTTGAAGTCTTTTTTCAGACAAGGACGTGTTCTACAAAAATATAAGCAAGAGGAAACTGAAATCCCATTATGCATTGCCCCTATCAACGAAGAAAAGTCAGCATTTTGGTTACATCCTGATGGTTTTATAGCCACTACTCCACAGACTTCCTTCGATTGGGAATTACAGCAACGTCGACAAATCGAAGCAAAAAACATCCATTTTCAAGCTATTTGGTCAACAAATTGGTGGAAAAATGCAGAAGTAGCAGCGGGTAAATTAGCTGCGAAGGTTATCAAAGAAGATAAAGCATAAACAATGAATTATTATCAATTTAAAATAAACTGCACACCTGAACAGGCTGAATGGCTAGTCAGCATAGTAGGTCAGCAACCTTTTGACTCATTTGAGGATACAGAACTTGGCTTTAATGCGTATATTCCTGAAAGACTCTTTTCAGATGAAACGGATATCTATATGGAGAATTGGAAAGAACAATTCTCTTTTTCTTACGAAAAGGTGTTCATTCCTTATAAAAATTGGAATGAGGTCTGGGAGTCAAATTTTCAACCAATCGAAGTAGATAACTTTGTGCGTATAAGGGCGGATTTTCATCCTTCAGTTTCTGGATTTGAACACGAAATTCTTATCAATCCAAAAATGGCATTTGGTACAGGGCATCATGAAACAACATACATGATGATGCTCATTATGCGCGATTTGGATTTAAAAGACAAAAGTGTTTTTGACTTTGGCTGTGGCACTGGTATTTTAGCAATTTTAGCCGCAATGCGAGGGTCAAAAGATTTAGATGCTGTAGATATTGAATTACCTTCCTATGAAAATACTCTTGAAAATTGTGAAATAAATGGTATCAAAGGAGTCAAGACTTATCATGGAGTACTAGAAACAGTCCCTGCCAGAAAATATGATGTCATTCTAGCTAACATTAATCGAAATGTAATTCTGCCATCTTTAAAAGAATTATTTGCACGTTTAACTGATAAAGGTGATTTATTAATTTCTGGCTTTATTCAAGAAGATGAACAACTCATGGCAAACGCAGTAACACAGGAAGGATTCAAAATAGTAAGGACGGAAAAACGAGGCAATTGGATTTGTCAACATTTATCTAAAGCATAGGAACGCGACAAAATATGCTCTCAAAAGAAAAAGGGTAAAATGCGGAATGCATTTTACCCCAGTTTTAAACTTCCGAATGTAATTTCTTTAATTTTTGTTTTTTGCTTTTCAGTTAACATTTCAAAAGTCGCGACGAACAAAGTTCGCCGCGAACACCAAGCCGATACTATCGCCATTCGAAAGTCATAAAACTCCATAGTCTGGCGACGTATGTATGATTAGGCAAATATGAAAAAATAAAACTGAACGACCAAAAAAAACATCTAAAATGCCTTGTTTTTAGCATAATTTTAATAGCCCGATAAAGTCTTGAAAAATAAGTTCTTAAATCATAAAAATTTCACACATAAATATCCTCTAAACATTATTTGGCTTTAAAATTGTAAATTAAATTTTGTAGATAAAGAATTTTGTAGATATTTGCAATAGATTAATGACCAAGGAAAAAAATTCATCTACCTCGCAAAGTCGGATTCGCATAAAATTAATCGCTTACTTGTCTCCATTACTGTAGCGAATCCAATATGACTATATTTTTAACAAAACTAAACACAAACGAATTATTCTTAAATATTTC
>CAZQTE010000321.1:0-7065 GCA_964595615.1 uncultured Saprospiraceae bacterium | reverse complement strand
GTACTACTTTGTTGAGTATGATGAGAGTCATAATGTAGATATGTTATTTTATATTCGAACAGTTAATAATTTGGGATTAAAATAAAAAAAAGTCGCTTCGGCAGTACCGAAGCGACTTTCATAATCCCATGAACATATCTAAAAAACGATTAATTCGTTTTTTTTCTTAATACTACTTGTAGTATTAAAATATTTAACTTACATTTGCATCGTAATAATTTCGATATAATATTCGATGCTGACTTCAGCATAATCCCTTGAACATTTTTTTACCGATTACAAAAGACCGTTTCCCGACGGTCTTTTTTTTTGCCCGTATGTTAAAGTTTCTTTCGTTCAATATAATTTGTCTGAAAAAATAGTGGACATTCCCGAAAACAATTCCGGGAATGCACTACTAACAAATTATAATCCCATGAACATAAATTCTTTTGAAGTTTCTTTTAACTTCACAGTTCAAGATTTAATTTGAAAAAAATATAGCGACATTCCTGATAACAAATATCAGGAATGCACTACTAACAAATTATAATCCCATGAACATAATATTTTATAGTAGCAGAGATTGTAAGAAAAAATAGCTGCATTCCCGATTTTTATAAATCAGGAATGCACTATTGAAAATTATAATCCCATGAACATATTCAAATTTTTTGAGCGCCACATTTGGTCGCTTTTTTCTCCTCTATAACTGTTCCCCTCTAATTACAATACAAAGATGCAACCTCTCACAAGTTTCTGCAACGACAAAAATAGGGCAAAGTGAAATTAATATACTATTTGTATGGTATTTTTTTGTTGATTGTGTTGGGATTTTGTTTGTTTTTTGTGAAAAAAATATTTTTTCACTACTAGTCACTTAGCATTCTTTTTTTTTATAAAAACTTATTTTTTATGATTTTGTTAACTTTTAATTAAGATAATCATAACTTTTTGTGTTAATTATCCAAACCGCTTTCTGTAGAATATCGACCGATTACCTCCATTTATTGACCGATTATACTTTTGCTTTTAATTTTTCTATCACGGAATTTGTCAAACAACGATTTTTATAAGAGCGAAAAATTGTTACTTCATATAATTGAAATAGATATTATGCTTCAGTATTATTACATTTACTATATGTTAATTCCTCTCAAAGATTAATTTATTAATGAATGTATTCTTGTATGTATAATGTATGTCCAATAGATTAAGCTAACTATGTCACATGGTCTGTAATATATAAATTGCGAAATTCCTTTGGCTTGGTACTTTTACGGATGCTTGAAAGCGAACTTTGGACAAATATAGATTTGAGTAAAGAAGTTGCAATTGGAGGAAAAGAATGTTGCTAAGGAATGCGAAAACAATAGATCCAGAATCTGAACTACTTCTTTTTCGCTTATTTTTCACTTAAAAAATGGTTATTTGCCCCGACAAACGCCCATTTTTAAGCCAAAACTAAACGAAAAAATAAGCGGCTCAGATTCTAAATCTATTAATCTCGCATTCCTAATAGAGTAAAACTTGATACGGAAAAATTGATTTTTAGCTTCTGTGTAAAGTAATTTCGACTTTATGAATGACAAGTTGAATGTTTTATTATTAGTTAACTTACTCATTATCAATACTTATTAGTATTTTAGTTAAAGAGTAAAAACTTAATAATTAATATTTTACACATTTTAAAAATAAAAATGTAGTTTTGCGTCGATTATTAAATTTGTTTACCACAGCACTATCAAAATACCCAAACCGATTTTTGTTGATATTGAAGAGAAAAGGACGAGATTCATTGGCGACGTTATACTAATAGCACACAAACATTCTTAACGTAAGTTTTGAAGAACCGATTTAAAAAATTAGTAAGTTTTACTTTTAAATTCGACCATACATGTTTTACTATAGTTCATAGTTATTCATGAAAATTGTTGTTTTCTTCTCAATATGAATTGGGAGAAACTAAGTAAAATAAAAAGGACTAAGCACTAATAGCCTATATGCCTGAATAATTAGCTTATGTTATTTATTTCGTTTTTTCATTTCTTAAGTGTAAATTTTTTATTTTAATATACCCTGTCTTCTTTTCTATATAAAATAACTAACCGGTTAATTTTGGTGCTATTACACTCTATTAGCATAAAGATTAGTCATGAAGAAAATTTTGACATTAGCCCTCACGATGTTGATTAGCATCGTTATTTTTGCTCAGTCTCCTCAAGCCGTTTGTTACCAAGGAGTTGCCACAGATGCCGCAGGCGTCGAACTTCAAGCACGTAATATCTCTATTCGTGCTTCCTTAATACAAGGGACCATGAATGGACCTATTGTTACTCAAGAAATTTACCCTGTTGTCACAGATGATTTTGGCTTATTCAATCTTGAAATTGGACAAGGTGCTGCCGTAGCTGGTTTCCCTTCCTTTGAAGATATTGATTGGGCAAACGGACCTTTTTTCTTGCAGATGGAAATGGATCCTGCTGGAGGAACTGATTTCATATCAATGGGAACCAGTCAGATTATTTCTGTACCCTACGCTTTGTATAGTGAAAAATCTAACTCTTCACAGAATGCAATAAATTCTCAAAACGCTGTAAATGCTACTAATGCTATCTATGCTGATACGGCTTCTGTAGCACTAAATTCCCTCACCGCTTTAGATGATAACGATACCTCTCCGTCAAACGAAATACAATTTTTACAATTTGATGCGGCAACAGGAGTTTTAAACCTTACGGGTTCAAATGAACCTGGAGTGAATATCACTTCTTTTGACTCAGACTCTAATCCTGAAAATGAGCTACAAGACTTGTTGTACGATGCCGTAACTGGAGAGTTGAGTCTAAGTAATGCTCCAGGTGCATCAGTGACTATTAATACAAACGACGCAGATGCTGATCCAGCAAATGAAATTCAAAATTTAGAGTATGATACAAATACCTCAATTTTGAGTTTAACTAATACAACAGGACCAGGTGTACTCATTCAAACCGATGATGCGGATGCTGATCCCTCTAATGAATTACAAAATTTGCAGTACAATCCAACTACAGGAGGATTGAGTCTGACTGGAGTAACTGCATCTGAGATTATTGTGAACACAGATGACGCAGATGCTGACCCAGAAAATGAAATTCAGCAGCTCTCTTTTGAGGGTAATGTATTAACTATTAGTGGAGATGGTGGTAATGCTATTGATTTTGGTTCTGAACTTTTTGGAGCACCAGGCGCATCTTCTGACTTTCCACAAGGTATTGTTGGAGAGCACTTAGTTCTAAAAACAGGCACTTTTACAGTACCAGCTGATAAAACTTTTTATCTCACAGCAGGTGGAAATACTGTTGATTTCTTAACTCCAAATAATAGCACCGTAACACATCCTACTACACCTAACATGCCTGTTTTTGGACCGAATACCGCTATTACAAATTGTAGATGTACAGGTATGTTAGTGGATTTTAATTCAAATATTTCTCCAACAGTTCTTGATTTGACTATTTCTAGTGACGTTTACACTGTTCCTCCAGGCTTTATCCTTTTTCTAAAAAGTGGTATTTCAAATAGCATGACAGGAGCATTAAAAATAGACGGAGATGACATGGAATTCTTGCGACCAAACTTTACAAGAGGTTCTCGAATTATCAGTTTTCCAGCAGGAACAAACATCCAAAGACCAACGAATTCAGACCCAGGCGCATTTGTACTTACAGGGTATTTGATAGCCACTTCAAATTAATCTGAGTTTCTTATAACTATTTGATTATAAGAGTTTTAGCTCTATTTAATTTAAAGAAAAGGGGAGAAACAAGTAGAATGGAGATAGGAATAAATGGAGAATTACCCAACAGAGGTCGTTCAAAATTTATCATTCAAAATTCGAAATTATTATAGTCTCAAACATAGGCAGGTTTCCCCTCAATTTGCGGATGAGCTTTATCTGCACAATAAAGCTCTTTAAAATTATCAAACACCATGAAAAGATTATTATTACTTTCCATGATTATGGCGTTTTTGCTACCCGCTACGGCGCAAAGCATTAGACGACATACTTTAGGAAGTATCGGAAGTTCAACAACTGTTGGTGACTTTCGTGTTACTTCCTCATTTGGTCAAAAAAGTATTGCTTGTTCTGTCATTTATGGCGAAGGAGTAATTGTTAGACAAGGATTTCAACAACCTACAGGACAGCGACCATGTGAATTTTCAGTAGGTTCTGCTTGGGAAGAAATCCAAACTGAATGCGGCTTTTATTATGCATTCGAATATCAAGGGGATGCAGATTTAGATAATGCATCTTTTGAATGGAATTTTGGCGCGGATGCCTTTCCTCAAATCGCTAACACCATAAATCCGATGGATATCGCTTATCCCACATCAGGTGAAAAAACTATTCGCTTGACCGTCGAACAGGATGGTTGTTCAGATACTCACGTATTTACTTTGGATGCTCAGGCTGCCAGTTTTGGTGCATCTTATTTAACAACAGATAATGATTGTTTAGGAGGGGCTGCAGGTGAAATCAACTTTACTACTTTTGGAGGGACGGAACCTATTCAGTACCGTTGGGAAGACGGTTCAGAAAATGCTATGCGTACAAATTTAGAAGCAGGAGATTACCCTTATACGGTTACTTCTGGGGATGGATGTATCTTGACAGGTATTGCAACTATAATGGAACTAGAAGAAGGTTTACAATTATCAGGAGTAATGACACAAGATGACTGTGCAACGGCAACAGGAGATGGTGCTATTGATTTAAATGTGGAAGGTGCAACAGGCGCACTTGAGTTTTTATGGGATAACGGCGAAACTACTGAAGACCTAAGTGATTTAGAGGCAGGCACTTATGTTGTGACTGTTTATGATTTAGGATGTTCTAGACAGATGCTTTTTGTTCTTAACGGATGTGGAGGAATTGATATTACAGATATTCTAACTCCTAATGGAGATGGTGAAAATGATGTTTTCGTTGTACCAGGAATTGAAGATTATCCAAATAACTCTGTAGAGATTTATAACCGTTGGGGAAATATTATTTATTCAACTAAAGCTTATCTAAACGATTGGTATGGTACAAATAATAAGGGGGCTAGTTTGGTAACTGGTGCTTATTATTATGTTATCAATTTGAATGACGAAGCGGGAACTGTGTACGGCGGTTCAGTGACGGTTGTAAGGTAATTTAGATAAAATCTTCAAAAAAGCATCCATGAAAAATATATACAAAATCATTTTTTCGCTTTTAGTGTTTTTCGCAGTTTCAAACACTATTACAGCACAGCAATATCCTCTTTTTAGCCATTATGTTGTTAACGATTTTGCATTTAACCCTGCTATTGCAGGTACTGCAGACATTGTTGATATTCGTGCTACTTATCGTAATCAATGGGTTGGTTTAGAAGGTCATCCTGAAACAGGATATTTGAGTGGGCATGGCAAATTAGGCAAATTACCAATAGGTCTTGGTGGATTTGTCTTTCGGGACATGGCTGGCAAATTACAAAGAACAGGAGGTACAGCTGCCTTGACTTTCATGCAACAAATAGGTGAAAAGACAAGAATTAGTGTGGGTTTGGCAGCGGGTTTTGAAAAAATCCGTTTGGCTAATCTTTCTTCTGATTTAGAATTCACAGACCCACTTTTAATGAATGGAAGTACTGGAATTGGTACACCTTCTTATAGTGGAGGTGTTTATTTACAGTCAGGAGGTTTTTACTTTGGATTTTCTGTTCCTCAGATATTTAAAACTGATGTTAAATTTTCTACCAATAATTCTGATCAAAATGAATTAGCAAGACACTATTATGCTATGGCAGGCTATAAAATACCTTTAGGTAGTAAGTTTGCTTTAGAGCCTTCTGTTTTGGTGAAGAGTGTCGAAGCAGCCCCTTTACAATATGATGCTACTTTACGTGTATTCTTCCAAAATCAATTTTGGATAGGTGGCTCTTATCGTTCTGATGCTGCTATCGCAGGATTAATTGGAATGCGTCTTAAGAACAATATGATGTTGGCTTATGCTTATGATTATGCGATTACTGGATTGAATAGCGTCAGTAATGGCTCTCATGAGATTACATTAGGGATTGCATTTGGAAAGAGTGGAGACTCTGATGAGGATGGTATTCCTGATAAAAAGGATAAGTGCCCAGATGAACCTGGTTCTATTGAGAACGCAGGTTGTCCAGATGATCCTTTTGTCGCGGAGAATGAGGCAGAGGAAGAAGAAGAGGAGGAGGAAGAACTTGCCAATCTTGATGACCCATTAGCAGATACCGATAGAGATGGCGTTTTGAATAAAGATGATAAATGTCCTACTGAAATAGGCTTAACTCGTAATGCTGGTTGTCCTCTTGGTGATCGTGATAAAGATGGTATTCGAGATGACATTGATAAATGTCCAGATGCTTTTGGTTTGGCGAATAATACTGGTTGTCCTATCAATGATAGAGACAGAGATGGTATTGTTGATAATGTAGATGAATGTCCAGACATACCTGGTACTTTTGCTGGTAAAGGTTGTCCTTCCGCTGATCAAGATAATGATGGTGTTGCAGATGCAGATGATCCATGTCCTGAGACACCAGGTTCAAATGGTTCTGGATGTCCTCAAATTTCTCGTGAACATCGTGATATATTAAATCTGGCTATTCGTAATTTATACTTTGATTTTGATAAAGATGAAATTCAACCTGAAGCTTATCGTTATTTAGATGGATTAGCAGAACTTTTAATTGCAAATCCTAGCTATAACGTACAGTTGAAAGGATATGCTGACGAACGTGGTTCTAAAGCTTATAATATGGATTTATCGAAACGACGTGTAGAGGCAGGCTTCTTTTATTTAACTAATAGAGGTGTACCAAAAGAACAGCTAGCTCTTGATTATTATGGAGAAGATTTACCAGACAATTTGCGCCCGACAGAAGCTGGTTATCAGTTGAACCGTCGTGTAGAAATGTCGTTTTTCTTTAAGTAACTGACCTGATTTTAGATTGCTCCTATCACGCCTGTCCCGTACCTCGGTCGGCAGGGGTGATTGGTTCTAAATTTTGTTACTGTTTTTGTCCAAATCATTCCCGG